>NZ_JBHJQI010000196.1:0-11699 GCF_042262805.1 Streptomyces sp. NPDC056361 | reverse complement strand
CGCCGGCGGCGGCCTGGGCGGCGGCCGACGGCCCGCCGCGCGCCGCCGCCGTCGCGCCCTCCCCCGATCCCTTCACCGGCCTCACCGCCGACGAGATCGCCGACCGGGCCGTCACCGCGACCCAGTCCGCCACCTCGCTCCGCATGACCGGCCGGGTCTCCACCGACGGCCAGCCCGTCGACATCGA
This sequence comes from Streptomyces sp. NPDC056361, assembly GCF_042262805.1. Taxonomy (NCBI): domain Bacteria; kingdom Bacillati; phylum Actinomycetota; class Actinomycetes; order Kitasatosporales; family Streptomycetaceae; genus Streptomyces; species Streptomyces sp. NPDC056361. Next base: position 11,512 of record NZ_JBHJQI010000196.1, on the reverse strand, counting down.
CTTCGCCGTCAACGACCACGACGAGTGCACCGGCCTGATGAAGATCAAGGGCGGCACCGCCGAGCTCCGCAAGATCGACGACATCACGTACATGAAGGGCGACGAGGCCTTCTGGCGGGCGTCCATGACCTCCCAGGGCATGCCCGAGGCGCAGATCGACGCCACGATCGAGCTGCTCAAGGGCCGCTGGCTGAAGATCGGCCCGGGACAGGCCGGCAGCGACGACCTCGGCAGCGTCTGCGACCTGAAGTCGCTCCTCGCCGACCTCGGCGAGGACAAGGACGAGCGCAGCGGAATGACCCGCGGCCCCGACGGCGAGGTCGACGGCACCCCCGTCGCCACCCTCGTGAAGCGGACCGGCGCCGAGACCACCACCGTCTCCGTCGCCCGGGAAGGCAAGCCGTACATCCTGAAGATGGTCAAGGCCGGCGGCGACGAGCCCGGCGCGATGGTCCTCTCCGACTACGACAAGCCGGTCGTCGTGAAGGTCCCGCCCGCCGACGAGACGGTGGACCTGACCAAGCTCGACCAGGGCACACCCGCGTGACCCGTTCCTGAGAACCGCAGGTGGGAGCGGTCCGGGTCCGGAATGTCAGTCGGCCCCGTTAGCCTCTTCGGGGTGACCGCACGCATCACCGACCCCGAGCAGCTCAAAGAGCTCCTCGGCATCCCGTTCACCCCGGAGCAGACGGCCTGCATCACCGCGCCGCTCGCCCCGCAGGTCGTCGTGGCCGGAGCCGGCTCCGGCAAGACGACCGTGATGGCCGCCCGGGTGGTCTGGCTGGTCGGCACGGGCCAGGTCGCCCCCGAGCAGGTCCTCGGCCTCACCTTCACCAACAAGGCCGCCGGCGAACTCGCCGAGCGCGTCCGCACCGCCCTCGTCCGTGCCGGCGTCACCGACCCCGACGTCATCGACCCGGCCCACCCGTCGCCCGGCCACCACCCCTCCACGACGGCGGTTCCCGCCGACCCCTATTACCTTCCCGGCGAGCCCCGCATCTCCACGTACCACGCCTTCGCCGGCCAGCTCCTCACCGACCACGGCCTCCGCATCGGCCTGGAGCCCACCTCCCGGCTCCTCGCCGACGCCACCCGCTACCAGCTCGCCGCGCGCGTGCTCCGCGAGGCCCCCGGCCCGTATCCGGCGCTCACCCGGTCCTTCCCGACCCTCATCACCGACCTCCTGGCCCTCGACGCCGAGCTGGCCGAGCACCTCGTGCCGCCCGAGCGGCTCCACGCGTACGACTCCGAGCTGCTCACCGCCCTCGCCGGAGCCCGGCTCAGCAACGCCGAACTGCGCAAGGTCCCCGAGGCCGCCGCCGCCCGCCGCGAACTCCTCGACCTCGTCGTCCGCTACCGGGCCGCCAAGCGCTCCCGCGACCTCCTCGACTTCGGCGACCAGATCGCCCGCTCCGCCGAGCTCGCCACCACCCGGCCCGAGGTCGGCGAGATCCTGCGCGGGGAGTTCCGGGTCGTCCTCCTCGACGAGTACCAGGACACCTCCGTCGCCCAGCGGCTCCTCCTCTCCGGGCTCTTCGGCCAGGGCACCGAGGGCCGGCCCACCGGGCACGCCGTCACCGCCGTCGGCGACCCCTGCCAGGCCATCTACGGCTGGCGGGGCGCGTCCGTCGCCAACCTGGACGACTTCCCCGAGCACTTCCCGCACGCCGACGGCCGCCCCGCCGACCGCTACTCCCTCTCCGAGAACCGGCGCAGCGGCGGCCGCCTCCTCGACCTCGCCAACGGGCTCGCCGCCCCCCTGCGCGCCATGCACGCGGGCGTGGAGGCGCTGCGCCCCGCACCGGGAGCCGAGCGGGACGGCAGCGTCCGCATCGCCCTGCTCCCCACACACGCCGAGGAGATCGACTGGCTGGCCGACTCCCTCGCCCACCTCGTGCGCACCGGCCGCGAGCCCGGCGAGATCGCCGTCCTGTGCCGGACGGCCGGCGACTTCCCGGCCGTCCACGCGGCCCTCGTCGCCCGTGACGTGCCCGTCGAGGTCGTCGGCCTCTCCGGCCTCCTCCACCTGCCCGAGATCGCCGACCTCGTCGCCGTCTGCGAGGTCCTCCAGGACCCCGGGGCCAACGCCGCCCTGGTCCGCCTCCTCACCGGCCCCCGCTGGCGCATCGGCCCCCGCGACCTCGCCCTCCTCGGCCGCCGCGCCCGCCTCCTGGTCCACCGGGGCGGCGACGCCCCGGACCCCGAGCAGCGGCTCGCCGCCGCCGTCGAGGGCGTGGACCCGGCCGAGGTCGTCTCCCTCGCCGACGCCCTCGACACCTTCCTCGGCGCCGGCGGCGCCGAGGACGACGGCCTGGCGTTCTCCGCCGAGGCCCGGGTCCGCTTCGCGCGCCTCGCCACCGAGCTCCGCGCCCTGCGCACCTCGCTCGCCGACCCGCTCATGGACGTCCTGCACCGCGTCCTCACCGCCACCGGCCTGGAGGTCGAGCTCTCCGCCTCCCCGCACGCGCTGGCCGCCCGCCGCCGCGAGACCCTCGGCCAGTTCCTCGACCTGGCCGCCGGCTTCGCCTCCCTCGACGGCGAGGCCAGCCTGCTCGCCTTCCTCGGCTTCCTGCGCACGGCCGTCCAGTTCGAGAAGGGCCTCGACAGTGCCCTCCCCGGCGGCGAGAACACCGTCAAGGTCCTCACCGCCCACAAGTCCAAGGGCCTGGAATGGGACGTCGTCGCCGTGCCCGGCCTGGTCACCGGCCAGTTCCCCAGCGCCCGGGCCCGCGAGTCCTGGACCTCCCAGCCCCAGGTCCTCCCGCACGCCCTCCGCGGCGACGCGCCCACGCTGCCGCGGATCGACGCCTGGGACGCCAAGTCCCTCGCCTCCTTCAAGAACGAGATGCGGGACCACCAGCACACCGAGGAGCTCCGCCTCGGCTACGTCACCTTCACCCGCCCCCGCTCGCTCCTCCTCGGCTCCGCCCACTGGTGGGGCCCCTCCCAGAAGAAGCCCCGCGGCCCCTCCGACTTCCTCCGCGAGCTGTACGACCACTGCGCCCTCGGCCACGGCGACATCGAGTCCTGGTCCGACGAACCGGCCCCCGACGCCCGGAACCCGACCCTCGCCGAATCGGACCAGGACCAGGCCTGGCCCCTCCCGCTGGACGCGGAGGCGTACGACCGTCGCCAGGAGGCGGCCGAGCTCGTCCGCGCCCGGTTGCGGGCGATCGTTCCGCAGGGCGACGGGGGCACCCCCGGGCGGAGCCCGGAGGAGGGTGGGCACAACCTCCCGCGCACGGCGCCCGACCCCCAGGCCCCGCGTCCCCAGGACGGGCACCTCCAGGACCCGCACCCCCAGGACCTCTGGCCGGAGGAGGACGAACCCGTCTGGGACGAGGACGAGGAGACCCTCCCCGAGGACACCCACGCGGACGCGGTCCCGGCCCCCAGGGCGCCCGAGGCCGCGCCCTCGGAGGCGTACCCCGAGGCCACTCCCGAACCCACCCCCGAGGACGCCCGGACCATCGCCTCCTGGGACCGCGACCTCGCCTCCCTCACCACCGAGCTCCGCCGCGCCCGCGCCACCACCCGCGACGTCCTCCTGCCCGCGTACCTCTCCGCCTCCCAGGTCCTCCGGCTCGCCGAGGACCCGGACGGGTTCGCGCAGGAGCTGGCGCGCCCGATGCCGAAGGCGCCGCAGCCCGCGGCCCGCCGGGGCACCCGCTTCCACGCGTGGGTGGAGTCGCGCTTCGAGGAGCTGCCGCTGCCGTTCCTCGGCCCGGAGGACCTCCCCGGCGGCGAGGACTTCGCGGGCGAGCCAGAGATCCTGGACGAGCGGGACCTCGACGAACTCAAGGAGGCCTTCGCCCGCACCCCGTACGGCCACCGCACCCCGTACCGCGTCGAGGTCCCCGTGCACCTCTCGCTCGGCGGCCGGGTCGTCCGGGGCAGGATCGACGCCGTCTACCGGGATCCGGACACCGGCGCGTACGAGATCGTCGACTGGAAGACCAGCCGGCACCGCACCGCCGACCCGCTCCAGCTCGCCCTCTACCGCCTCGCCTGGGCCGAGCAGCACGGCCTCGCGCCCGAGGAGGTGGCCGCCGCCTTCGTGTACGTCCGGACGGGCGAGGTGGCCCGTCCCACCCGCCTGCCGGGCCGCGCCGAGCTGGAGGCCATCCTGCTGGGCGGGGCACCCCCGGACGCCGGATAGGCTCGGAGGCATGAGCGAGACCCCGGACAGCGCCGTCCACGCCGTACGCACGTACATCGACCAGCACCGTGCCGCCTTCCTCGACGACCTCGCCGAGTGGCTGCGCATCCCCTCGGTGTCGGCGCAGCCCGACCGGGCGGGGGACGTACGGCGCAGCGCCGAGTGGCTCGCCGCCAAGCTCACGGAGACCGGCTTCACCACCGTCGAGGTGTGGGAGACCGACGGCGCCCCGGCGGTCTTCGCCGAGTGGCCCTCCGACGACCCGGACGCCCCGACCGTCCTCGTCTACGGCCACCACGACGTCCAGCCCGCGGCCCGCGAGGACGGCTGGCACACGGACCCCTTCGAGCCGACCGTGGTCGACGGCCGGATGTACGCGCGCGGGGCGGCCGACGACAAGGGCCAGGTGTTCTTCCACACACTCGGCGTCCGCGCCCACCTCGCCACCACCGGCCGCACGGCTCCCGCCGTCAACCTGAAGCTGATCGTCGAGGGCGAGGAGGAGTCGGGCTCCCCGCACTTCCGCGCCCTGGTCGAGGAGCGGGCCGAGCGCCTCGCCGCCGACGTCGTGATCGTCTCCGACACCGGCATGTGGTCCGAGACGACCCCCACCGTGTGCACCGGCATGCGCGGGGTCGCCGACTGCGAGATCGAGCTGTACGGCCCCGACCAGGACATCCACTCCGGTTCCTTCGGCGGCGCCGTCCCGAACCCGGCCACCGTCGCGGGCCGGATCGTCGCCGCCCTCCACGACGAGCACGAGCACGTGGCGATCCCCGGCTTCTACGACGGGGTGACCGAGCTCTCCGACGCCGAGCGGGCCCTCGTCGCCGAACTGCCCTTCGACGAGGTGGCCTGGCTGCGCACGGCCAAGTCCCACGGCACCCTCGGCGAGGCCGGCTTCTCCACCCTGGAGCGGGTCTGGGCCCGTCCCACCGCCGAGGTCAACGGCATCGGCGGCGGCTACCAGGGCCCCGGCGGCAAGACGATCGTCCCCGCCTCCGCCCACCTCAAGCTGTCCTTCCGGCTGGTCGCCGGCCAGGACCCGGCCAAGATCGAGCTCGCCGTACGGGACTGGCTCGCCGGACTCGTCCCGGCCGGCATCCGGTACGAGATCGTCTTCGGCGCCCCGACCCGCCCCTGCCTCACCCCCCTCGGCCACCCCGCCCTCAAGGCGGTGGCCGGGGCCATGAGCCGGGCCTTCGACGGCGCCAAGGTCCGCTACACCCGCGAGGGCGGGTCCGGACCGGCCGCCGACCTCCAGGACGTCCTGGAGGCACCCGTCCTGTTCCTCGGCATCTCCGTCCCGTCCGACGGCTGGCACGCCCCCAACGAGAAGATCGAGCTCGATCTCCTCATGAAGGGCGTCGAGACGACCGCTCATCTGTGGGGCGACCTGCCCGCCGCCCTCGCCGAGCGCTGAACCCACACACCGATCCGGGGGAGTTGGAAGCACCTGTGAGCACCCTGAAGAACGCGTCCGCGGACCGCCCGATCTCGCTCACCGCCCCGAGCGGCATCGACCGGGCGGCCCACCACCGCCTCGACGAGGCGTGGCTCGCGGCGGCCTGGAGCCACCCCACGACCCGGGTCTTCGTGGTCTCCGGGGGCCAGGTGCTGATCGACGACCGGCCCGACGGCACGACCGAGCTGGTCATGACGCCGGCGTTCGAGGCCCCCGTCACCGAGACCCACCGCTACTTCCTGGGCACCGACGCCGACGGCGTCTCCTACTTCGCGCTCCAGAAGGACTCCCTGCCCGGCCGCATGGACCAGTCCGCCCGCCCCGCCGGGCTGCGCGAGGCCGGGCTGCTGCTCTCCGACCGGGACGCGGGCCTGATGGTGCACGCCGTCGCCCTGGAGAACTGGCAGCGCCTCCACCGCTTCTGCTCGCGCTGCGGCGAGCGCACGGTCATCGCCGCGGCCGGCCACATCCGCCGCTGCCAGGCCTGCGGCGCCGAGCACTACCCGCGCACCGACCCCGCGGTGATCATGCTCGTCACCGACGACCAGGACCGGGCGCTGCTCGGCCGCCAGGTCCACTGGCCCGAGGGCCGCTTCTCCACGCTCGCCGGCTTCGTCGAGCCCGGCGAGTCCATCGAGCAGTCGGTCGTCCGCGAGGTCTTCGAGGAGGCCGGCGTCACGGTCGGCGAGGTCGAGTACATCGCCAGCCAGCCCTGGCCGTTCCCGTCCAGCCTGATGCTGGGCTTCTTCGCCCGGGCCACCTCCTCGGAGATCACCGTGGACGGCGAGGAGATACACGAGGCGCGCTGGTTCTCCCGCGACGACCTGGCCGCCGCCTTCGAGTCGGGCGAGGTGGTGCCCCCGTACGGCATCTCGATCGCGTCCCGGCTGATCGAGCGCTGGTACGGCAAGCCGCTGCCCAAGCCCGGTGACGTGGTCTGACCCCCTCTGGCACGATGCCGCTCATGACACGGGACAGGGTGTACGACGACGACCGGCTGGCGGGCGCGTACCAGCGGGGCAACGAGATGCCCGAGGCGTCGCTCCGTGACTGGACCCGGCTGATCGGGTCGTTCACGGACCGGCCGGCCCCCGCGATCGTGGAGGTCGGCGCCGGCACGGGCATGTTCTGCGCCGCCGCGGCCCGCTGGCTCGCCCCGTCGACGGTGGTCGGAGTCGACCGTTCCGCGGCGATGCTCGCCGAGGCCGTGCGCCACCACAGCCACCCCGGGGTGGGCTATCTGCGCGGCGACGCCGAGGCGCTGCCCCTCCGCTCCGGCGCGTTCGACCTCGCGCTGCTGTCCCGGGTGGTCCACCACCTGCCCGACCGTCCCCGCGCGGCCCGCGAACTGGCCCGCGTGCTGCGGCCCGGGGGAGTGGTGGTCGTCCGCACGACGTTCCGGGAGCGCCTCGACGCCCTGGTCTACGACTACTGGCCGCGGCTGCGCGAGCTCGACCGGGAGCGCTTCCCCTCGGCGGACGACCTCGTGGGGGACTTCGCAGGCGCCGGCTTCACGGTGCTGAAGGTTACGTCCTTCGCCCGCCCGGTCACCGAGGACCTGCGCACGTACCACGCGCGGCTGACCGCCCGCCCGCAGTCGAAATTCGGCCGCCTCAGTCCCGCGGAGTTCGAGGACGGGCTCGACCACCTCGCGGCCGACGCCCGCCGCGAACGCGCCACCGGCCCGGTCCCCGTCGACGAGCGCTACGACCTGATGGTCCTGACCGCTCCCTGACGGCGGCCGCGCCCCGACGCCCCGCCCCGCCCCGGCGACGACGAACCCCCGGCCGGGCGGTCGCCGGCCGGGGGTTCGGGTGCGCCGGATCCGTTGCGCGGGATCCGGGTGCGCGTCGAGGGGAAGCCCCGCTCAGACGCCGATCTTCTGCTTGACCTGCGCGAGCGACGGGTTCGTCAGCGTCGAGCCGTCCGGGAAGAGGACGGTCGGGACGGTCTGGTTGCCGCCGTTGGCCTTCTCGACGAACGTGGCCGAATCAGGGTCCTGCTCGATGTTGATCTCGGTGTACGCGATGCCCTCGCGGTCCATCTGGCTCTTCAGCCGACGGCAGTAGCCGCACCACGTGGTGCTGTACATCGTCACAGTGCCCTGCATGGCGAGGCGCTCCTCTTGTTCGCTGACGGTTGCCGAGAAGAAGAACGTACGGCCCCGCCCTCCCATTCCCGGAATTCGTATGACCGGAGCCACCGGCCTGTGGACAGTCCTCCGCACCGACCCCGCCGAACCTGGCAGCATGGCGGAGTGACAGCAGCAACGCACTCCACTCTCTTCCCGCAGGTCCCGGAGACGGCAGACGCGGTGCTCGACGGGCTCGACCCGGAGCAGCGCGAGGTCGCGCTGGCCCTGAACGGTCCGGTGTGCGTCCTCGCGGGCGCCGGCACGGGCAAGACGCGGGCCATCACCCACCGGATCGCGTACGGGGTGCGGGCGGGCATACTCCAGCCCGCCAGCGTGCTGGCCGTCACGTTCACCAACCGCGCCGCGGGCGAGATGCGCGGGCGCCTCCGGGAGCTCGGTGCCGGCGGCGTCCAGGCCCGCACCTTCCACTCCGCGGCCCTCCGCCAGCTCCAGTTCTTCTGGCCGAAAGCAGTCGGTGGCGACCTGCCCCGGCTCCTGGAGCGGAAGGTCCAGCTCGTCGCCGAGGCCGCCGCCCGCTGCCGCGTCCGCCTCGACCGGAACGAGCTCAGGGACGTCACCGGCGAGATCGAGTGGGCCAAGGTCACCCAGACCGTCCCCGCCGACTACCCCGCCGTCGTCGCCAAGTCCGTCAGGGACGCCCCCCGCGACCCGGCCGAGATCGGCCAGATCTATGCCATGTACGAGCAGCTGAAGCGCGACCGCTCGGTGATCGACTTCGAGGACGTGCTGCTGCTCACCGTCGGCATCCTCCAGGACCGCCACGACATCGCCGACCAGATCCGCCGCCAGTACCAGCACTTCGTGGTCGACGAGTACCAGGACGTCTCCCCGCTCCAGCAGCGCCTGCTCGACCTCTGGCTCGGCGACCGCGACAACCTCTGCGTCGTCGGCGACGCCAGCCAGACCATCTACTCCTTCACCGGCGCCACCCCCGACCACCTGCTGAACTTCCGCACCCGCCACCCCGGCGCCACGGTGGTCAAACTCGTCCGCGACTACCGCTCCACCCCCCAGGTCGTCCACCTCGCCAACGGCCTGCTCGGCCAGGCCCGCGGCCGGGCCGCCGAGCACCGTCTCGAACTGATCTCCCAGCGCGACCCCGGCCCCGATCCGGCCTACACGGAGTACGCCGACGAGCCCGCCGAGGCCGAGGGCACCGCCCGCCGCATCCGCGACCTCATCGCCGCCGGCGTCCCGGCCGGCGAGATCGCCGTCCTCTACCGGATCAACGCCCAGTCGGAGGTGTACGAGCAGGCCCTCGCCGACGCCGGAGTGCCCTACCAGCTCCGCGGCGCCGAGCGCTTCTTCGAGCGCCAGGAGGTGCGGGAGGCGGGCGTCGCCCTGCGCGGCGCCGCCCGCGCCGGGCGCAACGACTCCCTCCTCGACGACGCCGAGGACCTCCCCGCGCAGGTCAGGGCCGTCCTCTCCACCAAGGGCTGGACCGACAGGCCGCCCGCCGGCTCCGGCGCCGTCCGCGACCGCTGGGAGTCGCTGGCCGCCCTCGTCCGGCTCGCCGAGGACTTCGCCCGCGCCAGGCCCGGCGCCACCCTCTCCGACCTCGTCGCCGAACTCGACGAGCGGGCTGCCGCCCAGCACGCCCCGACCGTCCAGGGCGTCACCCTCGCCTCGCTCCACGCGGCGAAGGGCCTCGAATGGGACGCCGTCTTCCTGGTCGGCCTCACCGAGGGCATGATGCCGATCACGTACGCCAAGACCGACGAGCAGGTCGAGGAAGAGCGCCGCCTGCTGTACGTCGGCGTCACCCGCGCCCGGCTCCACCTCACGCTCTCCTGGGCGCTCTCCCGCTCCCCGGGCGGCCGGGCCTCCCGCCGCGCCAGCCGCTTCCTCAAGGGGCTGCGCCCCGGCTCCGGGTCGCTCGGCTCCGCCTCCACCGCGGGCCGCGGCGGCATCGAGCGGGGCGCCGGCCCCGGGCGGCGCAAGGTGCGCGGCCCCGTGCTCTGCCGGGTCTGCGGCGCGACCCTCACCGAAGCGGGCGCCATGAAACTCATGCGCTGCGAGGACTGCCCCTCGGACATGGACGAGGGCCTGTACGAGCGGCTGCGCGACTGGCGCGCCGAGCAGGCGCGGGAGCTGGCCCAGCCCGCCTACTGCGTCTTCACCGACAAGACGCTCATGGCCATCGCCGAGCGGGTCCCCGCCACCGACGGGGAGCTCGCCTCGATCTCCGGCGTCGGCGTCCGCAAGCTGGACCGCTTCGGAGCCGACGTCCTGGCCATCTGCGCAGGTGGGGAGGGAAGCGCGGACGACGACGAAGTCCGATGAAAACTCGTCGAGAAAATAGTTTGCGCCTGCCCCGTCAAGCGCCATAGGTTCTTAACCACGGAAACAGCGGCTTCTTCGAAGCCCTGTCTTCGTGCTGTACTTGTCCACATATACATACGAGGGTCCGGCTCACCCCGAGCCCTCCGAGACGCCGAGAGGAGGCGATTCCAGTGATCAGCAGCAACATTCAGACCAGCACCGCCAGCATCGTCAGCGCCGCCGGCGTCTTCGGCACGGCCAAAATGACCGATCGCTCGGTCGTCTCCGCCTGCACCCTCGGCCTCTCCGCCTCGGTTCTCATCGGCACCGGTCTGCCCGTCGCCGGCCTGCCCGTCACCGGTCTCTCCGGTCTCGGCATGGTCGCCGTGGAGCGGCGCAATGAGCGACCGACCAAGGCACTGGAAGCAGGAGCAGCAGGCAAGGCCACGGCGTATGGCTTTGCGGCGACCGGTGCCGGCACCCAGCAGCAGACGACGATGCACCACCACACGATGTGGGCCTTCCGTGGGCTCGAACCCTGGAGTGATCCAGTCTGATCCAGGATCAGACCGGCGCCTTCAGGGCCGCGGAACCCCACCCGGGATCCGCGGCCCTTCTGTTTGTCCCCGAACGGGGATGACGGAGCGAAGGGGCCTCGGGAAAGAAACACCCGGTACCAGCCGAAACCCCGGCCAACAGGCCGGAACGACCAGACGAGGAAAGACCACCGTGCAACTCGAAGCGCACGCCCCGTCCGTACCGCATTCCGATTCGATCCCCCTGCCCGGCCTCACGGAGGACCCCGCTTTGACCCCCGTCACCCCCCTCACCGCGCTCACCGCGCTCGACGACGCCATCGAGAACCTCGGCGTCCCGGTCCCCTGTCGCGCCTACGACCCCGAGGTCTTCTTCGCGGAGTCCCCGGCCGACGTCGAGTACGCGAAGTCCCTCTGCCAGACCTGCCCGCTCGTCGCCGCCTGCCTGGCCGGCGCCAAGGAGCGTCGCGAGCCCTGGGGCGTCTGGGGTGGCGAGCTCTTCGTCCAGGGCGTGGTCGTCGCCCGCAAGCGGCCCCGTGGCCGTCCGCGCAAGAACCCGGTCGCGGCATGAGCGCCACCGGAACCATCGACCGCCCCCTCACGCACGATCCCCAGAAGCAGGCCCCGATGACCTCGTCCGCAAGTGAGCCGTTCGGCTCCGCGACCCCAGTCTTCTCCCCCGCCGCCGCGCACACCGCGCGTCAGAACAGGACCCGTGAAATGCAACTCATCCCAGAAGCCCTGGCCCGTGCCCATATGCACGAGCGACAGCGTGAGGCCGAAGCGGAACGCCAGGCCGTGCGCCTGGTCGCCGCCCGGCGCATGCAGCGGCGCGCCGAGCGCGTCTCGCTGCGCGCCCGCCGCGCGCTCGCCATGGCCGTCATGCACTGAGGCATCGTCCTGATGCCCACGCCTTCGCGGGGGCCGGTCCGAAC
>NZ_JBHJQI010000195.1:0-12012 GCF_042262805.1 Streptomyces sp. NPDC056361 | reverse complement strand
CCGGAAGGGGCGGCGGCTCGGTGACGTCGGAGTCCCCGTACGGACACTCCGCACGGGGGCTCCGTACGGGGACTACTTCTGCTTGGCGGTGGCCCAGGCGTGCTGGATGACCAGGTCGGCCTTGACCTCCACGAGCTGGACGGCGACGGCGGAGGGGGCGGTGCCGCCGCGGCCGTCGCGGGAGGCGAGGGCGCCGGGGACGTTGAGGACGGTGCGGACCTCGGGCGTGAGGTGCTCGGAGATCTTGGCGAACTGCTCGTCGGTGAGCCCGTCGAGCTCCTTGCCCTCGGACTCGGCGACCTTGACGCACTCGCCGGCGACCTCGTGCGCCACCCGGAACGGGACGCCCTGCTTGACCAGCCACTCCGCGATGTCCGTCGCGAGCGAGAAGCCCGCGGGTGCCAGCTCCTCCATGCGCTCCCGGTTGACGGTGAGGGTGGCCATCATGCCGGTGAAGGCGGGGAGCAGGACCTCCAGCTGGTCGCAGGAGTCGAAGACGGGCTCCTTGTCCTCCTGGAGGTCGCGGTTGTACGCGAGGGGAAGTGCCTTGAGGGTGGCGAGGAGGCCGGACAGGTTGCCGATGAGGCGGCCGGACTTGCCCCGGGCCAGCTCGGCGATGTCCGGGTTCTTCTTCTGCGGCATGATCGACGAGCCGGTGGAGAAGGCGTCGTGCAGGGTCACGAAGGAGAACTCCTTCGTGTTCCAGATGATGATCTCCTCCGCGATCCGCGAGAGGTTGATGCCGATCATCGCGGTGATGAAGGCGAACTCGGCGACGAAGTCACGGGAGGCCGTGCCGTCGATCGAGTTGCCGGCAGAGCCGCGCTCGAAGCCGAGGTCCTTCGCGACCGCCTCCGGGTCGAGCCCGAGCGAGGAGCCCGCGAGGGCGCCGGAGCCGTACGGGGAGACCGCGGTACGGGTGTCCCACTGCCGCAGCCGCTCCGCGTCCCGGGAGAGGGACTGGACGTGGGCCAGGACGTGGTGGGCGAAGAGCACCGGCTGGGCGTGCTGGAGGTGCGTACGGCCGGGCATGGCGACGTCCGGGTGTGCCTCGGCGAGGCCGACGAGGGCGTCCTGGAGCTCGGCGACGAGGCCGCCGATGATCCGGGCGTGGTCCCGCAGGTACATCCGGAAGAGGGTGGCGACCTGGTCGTTCCGGGACCGGCCGGCGCGCAGCTTGCCGCCGAGGTCCGGGCCGAGGCGCTCCAGGAGGCCCCGCTCCAGGGCGGTGTGGACGTCCTCGTCGGCGATGGTGCCGACGAAGGAGCCGTCGGCCACGTCCGCCTCCAGGCGGTCGAGACCGGCGAGCATCCGGGTCAGCTCGTCCTCGGTGAGCAGGCCGGCCTTGTGCAGCACGCGCGCGTGGGCGCGGGAACCGGCGATGTCGTACGGCGCGAGACGCCAGTCGAAGTGGACCGACGCGGACAGCTTCGCGAGGGCTTCGGCGGGGCCGTCGGCGAACCGGCCGCCCCAGAGCCGGACGTCACCGTTGTTGCTGCTCACAGCTGCTGCTCCTCAGGAGAGTGGATGGACTGCCGCCTCCCGGCCCGGGCCTGGGACGGGGAGACGGCCTGTTCAACGCGTGCGGGTCACGCCAGGTCGCGCCGGGCGGCGAACACGCGCCCTCCGGTAGGCATAACTATGCGATCCTCCGTATGTTTTGTCAATCGCCTCCCGGAGCACGCCGTAATCCAGCGGCGCTCCCCCATGCTCCCGGCCTAGGCTCCCGCCCATGCCGACCAGCGCGCTCGACGACGTCACCGACCTCCTCGCCCAGGCACTCCGGGGCTCCGACGCGGGCGCGTGGATCGACCTCGACGAACACCTCCGCGCGACGCTCCGACGGGGCGGCCCCACCGCGGCGGCCCCCGCCCGGTCCCCGGCCGCCGCGGAGCGGGAGCCCGGCGTCGCCGAGCTCGCCGCCGCCCTCTGCGGTCCCGACGGCCGGGGCAGGGAGGCCGCCCTCCCCTGGGCGGGCCGCTCCCCCGAACTCCTGCCGCTGGTCGTGGTCCGGTGCGCCGACTGGGCCGAGCCGGTACGGGTACGGGCGCGCGCCGAACTGGTCGCGGCGCTTCCGGAGCTCGCGCCCGAGGCCCTCGAACGCCTGACGGCCGTGGCCCTGCGCACCGGGGGCCGGCGGCACGGGGGCGCCGCGCGCGAGTTGCTGACCGCGCGACTGCGGGAGGGGCCCGAAGCCGGTGCGGCCGCCCTGCTCGGCAGCGGCGACCGGGCCGTACGGCGGCTCGCGCACCGGATCGCCGTCGAGCGCGGCCTGCTCTCCCCCGCCCGCCTGGCGGAGGTCGCCGCCACCGATCACGACGTGGTCGTCCAGGACCTGTGCGCGAACGCCGCGCTCGCCGCGACGGGCGACGCGGTCGGCGAAGCCGTCCTCGGCCCCTTGCTGCGCTCCCGATTCGGCCGGGCACGGGCGGCGGGCGTCACGGCGCTGCACCGGGCCGGGCGGGCCGACGAGGCGGAGCCGTTCCTCTGCGACCGGTCCGGGCTCGTCCGCGCCTGCGCGCGCTGGACCCTGCGGCAGGCCGGGACGGACCCCGTGCCGCTCTACCGGGCCGCCTGCGCGGCCGGGGACGCGGTGCCCTCCGACGCCCCGCTCGGCCTCGCCGAGTGCGGCGACCGGGCCACCGACACCGAGACGCTGTGGGCCCTCACGGAGCACCCGCGGCCCCGGGTACGGGCGAGCGCCGTGGCGGGCCTGCGCGTGCTCGGCGCCGCCCGCCTCTCGCGGCTGGCGCCGCTGCTCCGCGACGACTCCCCTCGGGTCGTGCGCGAGACCGCGAAGGCCCTGGCCCCGTGGGCGGACCACTTTCCGCCCGACGCGCTGCTCCCCTCGGCGAGACTCCGGGTCGTATACGAAGCGACGGACGAGGAACCGGGCAAGGAGCCGGAGACGGAGACGGATCCGCAGCCCGAACCCCGGCCGCAGCCGGCCGGTCGGGCGCGCCTGGCACTCCGTGTGCTCCGGCTGCTCCGCCTCCCTTTCGGGCGCCGTCCGCCCGCCGAACAGCCCCGCGGGGCGGCGGAGAGGGCCGTACGGACCTAGCGTCGCCGTCATGCGCACTCTGCTCGTCCTCGGCGCCGCCCTGCTCTCGCTGGGCGGCGCGCCGGCGCCCGCGCCCGTACCGCTGCCCGAGCGGATGGCGGACACCGGCGGCGGTTCCCAGCTGATCACTGCGGAGGCCGCCGGGACGGGCGCCACCACGGGCACCGTCACGTGGTGGGACCTGCGCCGCGGGCGATGGGTGGCGGCGGGGTCGGCGCCCGCCCGGTTCGGGGCGAACGGGCTCGCGGAGGGGGTCGGACGGCGGCAGGGGACGAACACCACGCCCACCGGGCTCTACCGGCTGCCGTACGCCTTCGGGGTGCGGGCCAGGCCCGCCGGGACGCGCTTCCCGTACGCCCGGGTCACCGAGCGCTCCTGGTGGTGCCAGGACAACGACGCGCGCGCGTACAACCGTTGGGTCGAGGGGCTGCCCCGGGACTGCCGGGCGGCCGAGGCCGAGCACCTCGTCGCGTACGGCACGCAGTACGCGCACGCGCTCGTCATCGGCTTCAACTACGACCGGCCCGTGCGCGGGCGCGGGGCCGGGATCTTCCTGCACGTCAACGGGCGCGGGGCGACCGCCGGTTGCGTCTCCGTGCCGGCCGGGGCGATGCGCGCGGTCCTCGCCTGGGCGGATCCCGCGCGCCGACCGCACATCGCCGTCGGAACGCGGGGCGGTCCGACGGCGATCACGCGCTACTGAGCCCGGGGCCGCCGGGGTTACTTCTGTGCCAGCTTCAGCAGGTGGTCGGCGAGCGCCTGGCCGCCCGTCGGGTCGCGGCTGATCAGCAGGAGGGTGTCGTCGCCCGCGATCGTGCCGAGGATGGCGTGCAGTTCGGCCTGGTCGATGGCCGACGCGAGGAACTGTGCCGCCCCCGGCGGGGTCCGCAGGACCACCAGGTTGGCCGAGGCCTCGGCGGCGATCAGCAGTTCGCCGGAGAGGCGCCGCATGCGCTCCTCCTTGGCGGACTCGCCCAGCGGGGCCTGCGGGGTGCGGAAACCGCCCTCGCTGGGCACGGCGTAGATCAGCTCGCCGCCGGTGTTGCGGATCTTCACCGCGCCGAGCTCGTCGAGGTCCCGGGAGAGCGTCGCCTGGGTGACGCTCAGCCCGTCGTCCGCGAGGAGCTTGGCGAGCTGGCTCTGCGACCGCACCGGCTGCCGGTTGAGGATGTCGACGATCCTGCGGTGGCGTGCGGTACGGGTCTGCGGAACGGACGGCCCTCCGTGCTCGTTCTCCTGCGCGTCGGTCATCGTCGTCTCATTCTCCGCTTCGTCCTTGCCCGTTCGCCACGTCGAGGACTCCGGGCAGGGCCTGGAGGAAGGCGTCCGCCTCGGCGTCGGTGAGGAGCAGCGAAGGCATGATCCGTACGACATCGGGGGCGGGCGCGTTCACCAGGAGGCCGGCGTCCTGAGCCGCCTGCTGCACCTGCGGTGCGAGGGACTCCGTGAGCACGATACCCAGCAGGAGGCCCGCACCACGGACGTGGGAGACCAACGGGTGGCCCAGACCCTCGATTCCCTGGCGCAACCGCTCCCCGACCGCCTTCACGTGGTCGAGGGCCGCGTCGGCGCCGAGGGTGTCCAGGACGGCGAGTCCGGCGGCGCAGGCGACCGGGTTCCCGCCGAAGGTGGTGCCGTGGTGGCCGGGCCCGAAGAGCTCCGCGGCCTCGCCGAAGGCGACGGTCGCGCCGAGCGGCAGGCCGCCGCCGAGGCCCTTGGCGAGGGTCACGACATCCGGCTCGACGCCCTCGTGCGCCTGGTACTCGAACCAGTGGCCGCACCGGCCGATGCCGGTCTGGACCTCGTCGAGGACGAGGAGGGTGCCGGTGGCGCGGGTGATCTCCCGGGCGGCCTTGAGGTAGCCGGCCGGCGGGACGACGACGCCGTTCTCGCCCTGGATCGGCTCGATGATCACGAGGGCGGTGTCCTCGGTGACCGCGGCCCGCAGCGCCTCGACGTCCCCGTACGGCACGTGGGTGACGTCGCCGGGCAGCGGCAGGAAGGGGGTCTGCTTGGCGGGCTGGCCGGTGAGCGCCAGCGCTCCCATGGTGCGGCCGTGGAAACCGCCCTGGGTGGCGACCATGTGGGACCGGCCGGTGAGCCGGCCGAGCTTGAAGGCGCCTTCGACGGCCTCGGCTCCCGAGTTGCAGAAGAAGACCCTGCCGGGCCGGCCGAAGAGGCCGAGGAGCCGCTCGGCGAGCCTGACGGGCGGCTCGGCGACGAAGAGGTTCGAGACGTGGCCGAGGCTCTGGATCTGGCGGGTGACGGCCTCGACGACCGCCGGGTGGCCGTGGCCGAGGGCGTTGACGGCGATGCCGCCGACGAAGTCCAGGTACGCGTTGCCGTCGGCGTCCCAGACGGTGGCGCCCTCACCGCGGACCAGCGGCAGCCGGGGGGTGCCGTAGTTGTTCATGAGGGCGCCCTGCCACCGCTGGGTCAGCTCCGTGTTCCCGCTCATTTCGCCCCCTGATCGTCCGGCACGACCATCGTGCCGATGCCCTCGTCGGTGAAGATCTCCAGCAGGATCGAGTGCTGGACCCGTCCGTCGATCACGCGGGCCGTGGTGACCCCGTTCCGCACGGCGTGCAGGCAGCCCTCCATCTTGGGGACCATGCCGCTGGAGAGGTCGGGCAGCAGCTTCTCCAGTTGGCTCGCGGTGAGCCGGCTGATGACCTCGTCGCTGTTCGGCCAGTCCTCGTAGAGGCCCTCGACGTCGGTCAGGACCATCAGGGTCTCGGCGCCCAGCGCCGCAGCGAGTGCCGCAGCCGCCGTATCAGCATTGACGTTGTAGACATGTCCGTCGTCCTCGGAGCGGGCGATCGAGGAGATGACCGGGACCCGGCCGTCCTCGAGGAGCGCCTCGATGGCGCCGGTGTCGATGGCGGTGATCTCGCCGACCCGGCCGATGTCGACGCGTTCGCCGTCGACGAGCGGCCGGTGCTTGACGGCGGTGATGGTGTGGGCGTCCTCGCCGGTGAGGCCGACGGCGAGCGGGCCGTGCTGGTTGAGCAGCCCGACGAGCTCGCGCTGGACCTGGCCGGCCAGGACCATCCGCACGACGTCCATGGCCTCCTCGGTGGTGACCCGCAGGCCCGCCTTGAACTCGCTGACGATGCCGTTGCGGTCCAGGGCGGCGCTGATCTGGGGGCCGCCGCCGTGCACCACGACCGGCTTGAGGCCGGCGTGGCGCAGGAAGACGACGTCCTGGGCGAACGCGGCCTTGAGGTCGTCGTCGATCATGGCGTTGCCGCCGAACTTGATGACGACGGTCTTGCCGTGGTGGCGGGTGAGCCAGGGCAGGGCCTCGATGAGGATCTGTGCCTTCGGGAGGGCGGTGTGCTTCCGCGCGGTGTTGGTCATGACGAGTACGCGCTGTTCTCGTGGACGTAGTCGGCGGTGAGGTCGTTCGCCCAGATGACGGCGGACTCGGAGCCGGCGGCCAGGTCGGCGGTGATGGTGACCTCCCGGAATCGCATGTCGACGAGGTCGCGGTCCTCGCCGACGGAGCCGTTGCTGCAGACCCACACGCCGTTGATGGCGACGTTGAGCCGGTCGGGCTCGAAGGCGGCCCGCGTGGTGCCGATGGCGGAGAGGACGCGGCCCCAGTTGGGGTCCTCGCCGTGGATGGCGCACTTGAGGAGGTTGTTGCGGGCGATGGACCGGCCCACCTCGACGGCGTCGTCCTCGGTCGCCGCGTTGACCACCTCGATGCGGATGTCCTTGCTGGCGCCCTCGGCGTCGCCGATGAGCTGGCGGGCGAGGTCGTCGCAGACGGCCCGCACGGCCTCGGTGAACTCGTCGGGCGCGGGGGTGGTGCCGGAGGCGCCGGAGGCGAGGAGGAGGACGGTGTCGTTGGTGGACATGCAGCCGTCGGAGTCGACCCGGTCGAAGGTGACGCGGGTGGCGCCCCGCAGCGCGCCGTCGAGGCCCGCCGCGTCGACGTCGGCGTCGGTGGTGAGGACGACGAGCATGGTCGCGAGGCCCGGGGCGAGCATGCCCGCGCCCTTGGCCATGCCGCCGACCGTCCAGCCGTCCTTCGTCACGACGGCCGTCTTGTGCACGGTGTCGGTGGTCTTGATGGCGATGGCGGCCTTCTCGCCGCCGTGCTCGGAGAGTTCGGCGGCGGCCACCTCGACGCCGGGGAGGAGCTTGTCCATGGGGAGCAGGACGCCGATGAGGCCGGTGGAGGCCACGGCGACCTCGCCCGCGCCGACGTCCGTGCCCTGCTTGCTCAGGACCTCGGCCACCTTCTCGGCGGTGGCGTGGGTGTCCTGGAAGCCCTGGGGGCCGGTGCAGGCGTTGGCGCCGCCGGAGTTCAGGACGACCGCGGTCAGCTCGCCGTCGGCGAGGACCTGCTGCGACCAGAGGACGGGGGCGGCCTTGACGCGGTTGGAGGTGAAGACTCCCGCGGCGGCGCGGCGGGGCCCGGCGTTGACCACGAGGGCCAGGTCCGGGTTGCCGTTCGACTTGATTCCGGCGGCGATGCCCGCCGCCGTGAATCCCTTCGCTGCGGTGACGCTCACGGAGCGACTCCAATCGTGGAAAGTCCGGTGCTCTCGGGGAGCCCGAGGGCGATGTTCATGCTCTGCACCGCACCGCCTGCGGTGCCCTTGGTGAGATTGTCGATGGCGCTGATGGCGATGATCCGGTTCGCGGCCGCGTCGTGCGTGACCTGTACCTGAACGGCGTTGGAACCGTAGACGGACGCCGTGGCCGGCCACTGCCCCTCGGGGAGCAGGTGCACGAAGGGCTCGTCCGCGAAGGCCTTCTCGTACGCGGCCCGGACGCTCTCGGCGGTGACGCCGGGCTTGGCGGCGGCCGTGCAGGTGGCGAGGATGCCGCGGGGCATCGGGGCCAGCGTGGGCGTGAAGGAGACGGTGACCCGCTCCCCCGCCGGACCGCTGAGGTTCTGGATCATCTCGGGGGTGTGGCGGTGTCCGCCGCCCACGCCGTACGGGGACATGCTGCCCATGACCTCGCTGCCGAGCAGGTGCGGCTTGGCCGCCTTGCCCGCACCGGACGTGCCGGACGCGGCGACGATCACGGCCTCCGGCTCGGCGAGGCCGTTCGCGTACGCCGGGAACAGCGCGAGCGAGACCGCGGTCGGGTAGCAGCCGGGCACCGCGATGCGCTTGGACCCCTCCAGCGCGGCGCGGGCGCCCGGCAGCTCGGGGAGACCGTAGGGCCAGGTACCGGCGTGCGGCGAGCCGTAGTACGTCTCCCAGTCGGCCGGGTCCACGAGCCGGAAGTCGGCGCCCATGTCGACGACGAGCACGTCCGGCCCGAGCTGCTCGGCCACGGCGGCGGACTGCCCGTGCGGCAGTGCGAGGAAGACCACGTCGTGGCCCGCCAGCTCCTCGGCGGTGGTCGGCACGAGCACCCGGTCGGCGAGCGGCAGCAGGTGCGGCTGGAGGCTCCCGAGCCGCTGGCCCGCGTTCGAGTGGCCGGTCAGGTTCCCGATCTCCACGTGCGGGTGTCCCAGGAGCAGGCGCAGAAGCTCTCCGCCCGCGTATCCGCTCGCGCCCGCCACTGCTACTCGTACCGTCATGGAAACCCTCCTCATGGATGGCATGACTATACGTGTGTCCGCAGTTTTATGCAACGACTATCCAGCCAACCTGCCGGCCGCACGTGACCGCCGACGGGCGCACCCGGGAAGGGGCGGGGCTCAGTCCTCGGCAGGGCCGAACCATCGGTTCAGATGGCGGGTGAGGTCCTGCTGGTCCTCGCCGATCCAGGCCACGTGGCCGTCGGGGCGCAGGAGCAGGGCGGGGGCGTCGAGCTCGTCGCCGGGGCCGAACCCGTGGCCGGCGGCGGCCTCCGCGGTGCCGCCCGCGTCCACGCCGGCACCGATCTCCTCGACGGCGCCGACGACGTGGTCGACGCGGTCCCTCCAGCCTGCCACGGAGAGCAGGCCGGTGCGGTCGACCAGGAGGCCGCGGCCGGTGCGCAGCAGCTCGAAGAGGCGGCCGTCCTTCAGCTGCAGGTCACGGAGGCGGCGGCCGAGGAGGGCGGGGCCTTCGCCGAAGTCGTAGCGGACGTCGACGGCGGTGATGAGGCCGGTGACGTAGCGGTTCACCTCCTCGAAGTCCATGAGCCGGGCGAAGAGCTCGCGGAGCGCGGTCGCGCCGGGGTCGGTGCCGAGGAGGGTGATCTGCGCCCGGGTGTTGTCGAGGACGGCGGCGCCGACCGGGTGGCGTTCGGAGTGGTAGGTGTCGAGGAGGCCTTCCGGTGCCCAGCCGTTGACCTCGGCGGCCAGCTTCCAGCCGAGGTTGAACGCGTCCTGGACGCCGAGGTTGAGTCCCTGTCCGCCGGTCGGCGGGTGGATGTGCGCCGCGTCGCCCGCCAGGAGCACGCGGCCGACGCGGTAGCGCTCGGCCTGGCGGGTGGCGTCGCCGAACCGGGAGAGCCAGCGGGGCGAGTGCGCGCCGAAGTCGGTGCCGGCGACGGCCCGCAGCTGCTGCTTGAACTCCTCCAGGGTCGGCGCGGCCGTACGGTCCTCGGACACGCCGTCGGCGGGCGCCACGACGCGGTGCACGCCGTCGCCGATGGGGGCGACGCCGAACCGGAGCTGGGTCCTGCGCACCTCGGCGACGACGGCGGCGACCGTCTCCGCGTCCGCCGTCAGCTCCATCTCGCCCAGCAGCGTCTCGACCCGGGCGGGCTCGCCGGGGAACCCCACCCCGATCAGCTTGCGCACCGCGCTGCGGCCGCCGTCGCAGCCGACGAGGTAGCGCGAGCGCAGCGACGTGCCGTCCGCGAGGTCGACGGTCACCCCTTCCCCGTCCTGACTCAGCCCCACCACCTCCCGGCCGCGCCGGATGTCGACGCCGACCTCGACGGCGTGCTCCTCCAGCAGTCGCTCGGTGACCGGCTGGGGCGTGGCGAGGCCGTAGGGGTGGGCGGTGTCCAGGCGGTCGGGCCACGGCTTGGCGATGCCGCCGAAGAGACCGCCGACCCGGAACTTCTCACTGACGGCGAGGAACCGGTCGAGCAGGCCGCGCAGGTCCATCAGCTCGACGCTGCGCGCGTGCAGCCCCTGACCGCGGGACTGCCCGGTCGGCCCGGTCAGCTTCTCCAGGACGACCACGCCCACGCCGGCGAGCCGCAGCTCGGAGGCGAGCATGAGGCCGGTCGGTCCGCCGCCGACCACGATCACGTCAAACATTCGGAAACCCCGTTCGAAGAGAAGATCAGGAGTGGCGCCCGGGCAGCCGCGTACACCCGTGGCGTACGCAGCACGGACTTGCGTTTCCGCAGGTCCTGGCCCTGGCCGACCATTCTGGAGCACCACCGGGGCCTTGCCGCAAGACCCCCTGTGCGCTATACCTTGAGAGTGGCAAGGGGTGCGGAACTCCTTGCCTTTTCTTGTATGTCGGCAGGGGTTCGCGGAGCCCCCGCCCCGGGGTGCCACGCACCCGGCGTTGCATGACCATGCGGAATGATGCATACTCTTCCTATGTCCAAGGTCCTCACCTCCCTGCCCGCCGGCGAGCGCGTCGGCATCGCCTTCTCCGGCGGCCTCGACACCTCCGTCGCGGTCGCATGGATGCGCGACAAGGGCGCCATCCCCTGCACCTACACCGCCGACATCGGCCAGTACGACGAGCCCGACATCGCCTCGGTGCCCGGCCGAGCCAAGACCTACGGCGCCGAGATCGCGCGCCTGGTCGACTGCCGCGCGGCGCTGGTCGAGGAGGGCCTTGCCGCGCTCACCTGCGGCGCGTTCCACATCCGCTCGGGCGGCCGCGCCTACTTCAACACCACCCCGCTCGGCCGCGCCGTCACCGGCACCCTCCTGGTGCGGGCGATGCTCGAGGACAACGTCCAGATCTGGGGCGACGGCTCGACCTTCAAGGGCAACGACATCGAGCGGTTCTACCGCTACGGCCTGCTCGCCAACCCGCACCTGCGGATCTACAAGCCCTGGCTGGACGCGGACTTCGTGACCGAGCTCGGCGGCCGCAAGGAGATGTCGGAGTGGCTGCTCGCCCACGAGCTGCCCTACCGCGACAGCACGGAGAAGGCGTACTCCACCGACGCCAACATCTGGGGCGCCACCCACGAGGCCAAGACCCTGGAGCACCTGGACACGGGCGTCGAGACCGTCGACCCGATCATGGGCGTGAAGTTCTGGGACCCCTCGGTCGAGATCGCCACCGAGGACGTCACGATCGGCTTCGAGCAGGGCCGCCCTGTGACGATCAACGGCAAGGAGTTCTCCTCCCCCGTCGACCTGGTCATGGAGGCCAACGCCATCGGCGGCCGCCACGGCATGGGCATGTCCGACCAGATCGAGAACCGGATCATCGAGGCCAAGAGCCGCGGCATCTACGAGGCCCCCGGCATGGCGCTGCTGCACGCCGCCTACGAGCGCCTCGTCAACGCGATCCACAACGAGGACACCCTCGCCCAGTACCACAACGAGGGCCGCCGCCTCGGTCGCCTCATGTACGAGGGCCGGTGGCTCGACCCGCAGGCCCTCATGGTCCGCGAGTCCCTCCAGCGCTGGGTCGGCGCCGCCGTCACCGGCGAGGTCACGCTCCGGCTGCGGCGCGGCGAGGACTACTCGATCCTCGACACCACGGGCCCGGCCTTCAGCTACCACCCGGACAAGCTCTCCATGGAGCGCACCGAGGACTCCGCGTTCGGCCCGGTCGACCGGATCGGCCAGCTCACCATGCGGAACCTCGACATCGCCGACTCCCGCGCCAAGCTGGAGCAGTACGCCGGCCTCGGCCTCATCGGCGCCGGCAGCCCCTCCATCGGCGCCGCCCAGGCGGCCGCCACCGGCCTGATCGGCACCATGCCCGAGGGCGGCGCCGAGGCCATCGCCTCCCGCGGCGACGTCGCCGACGACGACGAGATGCTGGACCGCGCCGCCATGGAGTTCGGCACGGACTGACCCGCACCTCCGCCACCCCGACGGGGCCGGCCCGACGCCACTGGCG
>NZ_JBHJQI010000194.1:0-12367 GCF_042262805.1 Streptomyces sp. NPDC056361 | reverse complement strand
GGAGCGCGTGGTGCACGCCCGCGGCGCCGGTGCGTACGGCACCTTCACGCTGACCCGGCCGGCCGCCCGTATTCCGCCCGACTTCCCCCGTACATGCGGAACCGCTTGTTTCGCACGGTCGCGACCGTGAGTATCGGGTCCGTGACTGTGACACGACCGGCACGTCTCACGGGCGCCGCGCTCTGCGCCGCGCTCGCCCTCATCGCCGCCGTGTGGATCCTCAAGGACCTCGCCGCGCTCGGGTCGCCCGTCGACCTCGCGTGGTACTGGGCCGGGGACCGCTCCTTCCTCATGCGGGGGAGGTCCGCCACCTCGCTCACCGACCCGGTGCTGCTCGTCGTCTCCGCGGTCGCCGCCGTCGCCGCGCTGCGCTCCCGGCACGCGGCCTCCGCGCTCGCCGCCACCGGCACGGTCACCCTCGCCCTGCGGCTGCCCGGGCTGTGGGCGGCGGACAGCGGGGCGCTCGTCACCGCGCTCGGCGAACTGGCCCTCGCCGCCGGCCTGGTCGTCACCGCGGCGGCGGGCCGGCGCCCGCCGACCGCCGCGTACGAACAGATCCCCGGCCGGCCCCGTACGGGCAGGGCCGTCGCCGCCGGGGTCCTCCTCGGGGTCGCCGCCGCCGTCGTGACCCTGTGGGAGCTGTACTGGGCGACCGAACTGCCCGTCGAGGTCACCGTCGACCGGCTCACCGGCGGCCGGTCCGTCGTCAAACCCGACCTCGCGCCCCCGCCCGGCTGGCTGTCCGTGATGCTCGTCGGCCTGTACGGCACGGCCGCCGGCTCCGCCTTCGCCCGCGCCCGCCACAGCCGGGCGTTCGGACTCCTCGCCGGCGGGTTCCTGGCGGCCGGCGGCCTCGCCGAGGTCGCGCGGGCCGTCCGGTACGAGCTGGTCGCCCACTTCGGGGGCCTCAGCGCTGTCGGGCAGCTGAGCGTCCTCAGCGCCGTCTTCGGCCTGCTCGCCGGCATCGCGGTGCTCGTCCTCCTGGCCGGGCGCGGCGCCCCGACCCCCGCTCCCACCCCGCACGGTCCCTACGGGCAGTACCGGCCGTACGGGGTCCCCGGGCAGCCCGGCCCGTACGGGTCCTACGGGTCCTACGGGCCGGCCGGGGCGACGCCCCCGGCCCCGCCCTCCCCGCCGCCGCCCGGCTGGTGACCCACCCGGGCGCCGGCCGGCCCGATCACCCGCCCATGGCCAGCGACCGCTTCAGGAAGTCCACCTGGAGCAGGAGGAGGTTCTCGGCCACCTGCTCCTGCGGAGTCATGTGCGTGACCCCGGACAGCGGCAGCACCTCGTGCGGCCGGCCGGCCGCGAGGAGCGCGGACGAGAGCCGCAGCGCGTGCGCGACCACCACGTTGTCGTCGGCGAGCCCGTGCACGACCATCATCGGCCGGGCCGGCCCCTCGGGCGCCGTGAGCCCGTCGTCGGTCAGCAGCGACTGCGCCGCGTACACGTCCGGATCGTCCTGCGGGGTGCCGAGGTACCGCTCCGTGTAGTGGGTGTCGTACAGCCGCCAGTCCGTCACCGGCGCCCCCACCACCGCCGCGTGGAAGACGTCGGGCCGCTGGAGCACCGCACGGGCCGCCAGGTACCCGCCGTACGACCAGCCGCGCACCGCCACCCGCCCCAGGTCCAGCGGGAACCGCCCGGCCAGCGACAGGAGCGCCTCCACCTGGTCGTCGAGCGTCGGCGTCAGATCGCGCAGGATCGCCTTCTCCCAGGCGGGGGAGCGGCCCGGCATCCCCCGCCCGTCCGCCACGATCACCGCGAAGCCCTGGTCGGCGAACCACTGGGACGTCAGATACGGGTTGTGCGCGGCGACCACCCGCTGCCCGTGCGGACCGCCGTACGGATCCATCAGGACCGGCAGCGGCCCGTCCCCCTCCTCGTACCCCGTGGGCAGCAGCACCGCGCACGGAATGCGGCGCGCGCCCGCCTCCGTGAGCCGCACCCGGGCGGAGACCACCGGCCGCTGCGCGTACGAGGCCACCACCGCGACCCGTTCGCCGTCCCGCAGCACCCGCGCCACGCTCTCCGGCTCCCCGGGACCCGCCGACACCAGGACCGAGACCGCCCCGGAGCGCACCGCCCCGTGCACCCCGACGCCCTCGGAGAGCCGCTCGGCCCCCCTCGCCGCCGACACCCGGTACACATGGATCTCCCCGGTCTCCGGCCCCGCGGGCAGCACCGGGCCGCCCACCGGCACGGCATCACCCGCCGCTGCCCCGCCCGCCGCCGTCCCTTCCGGCGTCGCCCCGCCCGGCGTCGCCCCGCCCGGCCTCGCCGCCTCGCCCGCCGACGCCGACACGAGCACGTCCTCCGCGCCCACGTCGAGCACCGCCCGCACGTGGAGCTCCGCCCCCGTCCACGCCTCGTCCCCCACGGCCAGGACGCGCGCCCCGCTCTCGTCCGTGATCCGCACGAGCCCGCCGCCCGGCCCCCACGCCGGCACGCCCCGGTGCGCCTCCAGCCAGGCCGGGTCCGCCTCCGCGCGGACGACGGAGGTGCCGCCCGCCTCCACGTCCACCGCCAGGACCAGCTGCTCCCGCTGGTCCCGGGTCTGCACGAGCAGCAGCGGCGGCCCGGCCGCCGACCAGTGCACCCGCGCCAGGTACGGGTACCGCTCCCGGTCCCACCCGACCTCCGTGCGCGCCCCGTCGAGGCCCACGAGGAAGAGCCGGACCTCCGCGTTGGGCGTCCCCGCCGCCGGATAGCCCACCCGCCGGGGCTCCCGCTCAGGATGCGCCGGGTCGGCGATCCACCAGCGCCGCACCGCCCGGTCGTCCACCCGCGCCACGAGCAGTCGATCCGCACTCGGGGACCACCAGTAGCCGCGGTCGCGCCCCATCTCCTCCGAGGCGATGAATTCGGCCAATCCGTAGGAGACGTGCCCGTCCTCCGGAGCGGCCAGCTCCCGGTCGTCCGAACCGTCCGCGCCCACCACCCGCAGCGCCCCTTCCGCCACGTACGCGACGAGCCGTCCGTCCGGCGAGGGACGGGGGTCGATCACCGGGCCCGGCACCGGCAGCTCCCGCGCCGTCCCCGCCCGCAGATCCGCCGTGAACAGCCGCCCCGACAGGGAGAACGCCGCCAGCTCCACCGCCCCGTCCACCGCGTACGCCACGATGCCGCCGGAGCCCTCCCTGCTCCGCTCCCGGCGCGCCAGCTCCTCCGGCGGCAGCTCCTCCGCCGCCCCGGCGAGCAGCGCCCCGGGGTCGGCGGCCACCCGCTCCGCGGGAACGCCGCCCGGCGGCAGGTCGAGCACCCACAGCAGGTGCGAGCGCTCCGTGCCCGAACCGGACCGGACGAACACCACCCGCTCACCGTCCGGGGACACCGAGAACCCCCGCGGAACCCCCAGCGTGAACCGCTGGGTGCGGGCGAGCTGGCGCGGGAAGGAGAGCGGGGCCCGGGGCGGGGCCGGCTGCTGTCGAGTCGAGGTCATGCGGCTGAAAGTAGCGCCGTGCGCCCCCCTCGTGCCTCCGTCCGCCGATCGATGCGATGGCACGGATAGTTATGATCCGTAGCGCTAGGTGGGTATGTACCCGACTGGCACATGCTCGCTGCCCTGTCCGCTCGAATATCCGACCGAAGAAGTGTGGAGGTGAACCGCCGTGGCACTCTCGATTTCGGCGGTGGTGCTGCTGGCGATCGTCGTCTTCCTGCTGATCCGGAAATCCGGGTTGAAGGCCGGCCATGCGGCGGTCTGCGCGCTCCTGGGCTTCTACCTGGCGAGCTCGTCCATGGCCTCGTCGATCAGCACCCTCACGACGAACGTGGCGAGCATGATCGGCGGCCTCAAGTTCTGACCCGGCCGGGCACCCCGCAGGGGGTGCCACGGGATCGGAGCCCCGGTGGGAGGGGTCTCGTAGGGTAGGGCCATGACCGATCTCCCCGCCCGTCGTCTGCTCCTCGTGCACGCGCACCCGGACGACGAGTCGATCAACAACGGCGCCACCATGGCCAGGTATGCGGCCGAGGGCGCCCTTGTCACCCTGGTCACCTGCACGCTCGGCGAGGAGGGCGAGGTCATCCCGCCCGGCCTCGCCCACCTGGCCCCCGACCGGGAGGACCGGCTCGGCCCGCACCGCGTCGGCGAACTCGCCGCCGCGATGCGCGAGCTGGGCGTCACCGACCACCGCTTCCTCGGTGGCCCCGGGCGCTTCCGCGACTCCGGAATGATGGGCGTCGAGCAGAACGAGCGCGACAACGCCTTCTGGAACACCGACGTCGACACCGCCGCCCCGTACCTCGTCGAGGTGATCCGCGAGACCCGCCCGCAGGTCCTGGTCACCTACGACCCCGACGGCGGCTACGGGCACCCCGACCACATCCAGGCCCACCGGGTCGCCACCCGCGCCGCCGAACTCGCCGCCGACCCCGGCTACCGGCCCGACCTCGGCGCCGCCCACACGATCGCCAAGATCTACTGGAACCGCGTCCCCCGCCCCGTCGTCGAGGCCGGATTCGCCCGACTCCGGGCCGAGGGCTCCGCCTTCCCCGCCGTCGCCGCCGTCGCCGACGTCCCCGGTGTCGTCGACGAGGACAAGATCACCGCCGAGATCGCGGCCGGCCCCGAGCACGCGGCCCGCAAGAGCGCCGCGATGGCCGCGCACGTCACCCAAGTCGCCGTCGACGGTCCCTTCTTCGCCCTCTCCAACGACCTCGGCCAGCCGATCTTCACCACCGAGTACTACGAGTTGGTCCAGGGCACCCCCGGAACCCCCGCCGGCGTCCGCGAGACCGACCTCTTCGCGGGGGTGACCGCGTGAGCACCCCCTCCTCCGACCCCAAGCGCCCGAAGCCGGGCTCCGAGTCGAACGCGAAGGCGCATCCGAAGGCGCACTCGAAGGCGCGCTCGAACGCGGCCCCGGCGACGGCCGGCAGGGCGACCGCCGAGGGGAGCGCCAAGGCGGCCGCCAAGGCATCCGCCAAGAAGGCCGCGAAGCCCTCCCGGACGCCCGACCCGATGCCCTCCCAGACCGCCCGATACGTCTGGTACGGGGTCCTCGTCGTCCTCGGCGCCCTCGTCGGGACCGCCGGCGCCCTCGTCCAAGCCGCCTGGCTCCCCCTGGGCTTGGTCCTCGCCCTCCTGGCCACCGCCGCGCTCTTCTACGGAGGGCTGCGCGCCACCGGCACCCAGGTCGCCGTCGCCGCGGCCGGCGGCGGCTGGCTCGTCGCCATCGTCCTGCTCAGTCTCGGACGCCCCGAGGGCGACGGGGCGTTCGGCGGGGGCGTCGGCGAGCTGCTCTTCCTCTTCGGAGGAATGGCGGCCGCTGTGATGTGCACCACGCTCTCCCGGCTGCCGCGACCGACCCCGTGAACAGCACGACTTGAGACCGGGGACGTCCTGACTTCGGCCGGAATGCCCGTCGTACGTCACCCGGGGGTCGGGTACAAGGCGGCGGCGGCCAGTATGGTGGTGCGCGCCGCCGAACCGCCCGGGTAACACGAGCATCTGCAAGAGCGGGCGGTGGAGCCAACCGGGAGATCCTGCTTTGAGTCGTGAATCTGGTCGAGAGACTGACAGTTCGTCCTCCGGCGCCCAGGGGCGCGGTGGAGCCGCGTACCCCTCGGGTACCCCGCCGTACGGATCCCGCCAGTATCCGTCGCTCCACCCCACGCAGGACGCGCCGGAGGAGACCCCCGTCGCGCCCGCGCTGCCGGAGGAGCCCAAGACCGAGACGACCCTGACGACCCGGATCCGGATCAACATCCCGGGTTCGCGTCCGATCCCGCCGGTCGTGGTCCGCCAGACGGTCAACGAGGCGCCCGCTCCGGACCCCGAGCCGGAGCCTGCCCCCGTCGCGGAACCGGAGCCCGTGCCCGCGGCCGCCCCCGCGGCGCCGCAGGCGGAGGAGGCCCCGAAGGCGAAGGAGACCAGCGACTGGTTCGCGCCGCGCAAGGCGGCCCCGCCCGCCGCCCCGGCCGTCCCCGCCCTCCCCGCCGCCCCGGCGCCCACCCTCAAGCCCGGCCCGCAGGCCACCGGCCCGGACACCCAGGGCACCGGCTTCGCCGGCTCGGCGACCTCCGGCGTCCCGACGGTCGGCAACACCCCGTCGAGCCGCCCGGTCACCGCGCCCCAGGCCGGCAACCCCCTCTACGAGAGCGGGACCCCGGCGGGCGGCACCCCGATGTACGACGGCACTCCGGCCGGCGGTACGCCGATGTACGACGGGACCCCCGCGGGCGGTACGCCGATGTACGACGGGACTCCGGCCGGCGGTACGCCGATGTACGACGGGACTCCGGCCGGCGGTACGCCGATGTACGACGGGACTCCGGCCGGCGGTACGCCGATGTACGACGGGACTCCGGCCGGCGGTACGCCGATGTACGACGGCACCCCCGCCGCCGGCACGCCCATGTACACCGGGACCCCCGCCGGCGGCACCCCCGCCTACCGGGGTCCGGGAGCGGCGGCCCCGACCGGCCCCACCACCGGCCCGGTCACCGGCACCGCCAACCTCGGCGGCCCGGGCCCCTTCCAGGGTCCCGGCCAGGGCCGGGGTCCGCGTCAGGGACAGGCGCCCGGACAGCCCCAGGGCCGTCCCGGAGCACCGGGCGCGGGCTCGCCGTTCCCCGGCGGCCAGGCACCCCGCATGTCGGACGACACCGCGATCCTCACCCCGCAGGCACCCGCCCCGACGTCCGGACGCGCACCCGCGGCCGGCCAGGGCGCGGCGGCCGACGGCGGCGGCGCGGGCCACGTCTCCGGGGACACGCTCACCAGCGGCATCCCCGTGGTCCCGCCGGGCGCGGCCCGGCCGAACCTCACCCCGCGCATCGACGAGCAGCGAACCCCCGCGCCCGCCCCGGCACCGCGACCGGCGCCCGCGCCCGCCCGCGCCCCGGCGAAGAAGGGCCGCTCGAAGCTGGTCCTCGTCGCCGCCGGAGTCGTCGGCCTGGCCGGCGTCGCCTACGGCGCCGGACTGCTCCTCAACCACTCCGACGTCCCGAAGGGCACCACCGTGCTCGGCGTGGACATCGGCGGCGGTACGAAGGAGGAGGCCGTCAACAAGTTGGAGAAGGCCCTCGGCACGCGCGCCCACGCGCCGCTCCAGCTCAGCGTCGGCGGCACGAAGGTCCAGCTCGCCCCCGACAAGGCGGGCCTGGCGCTCGACAGCCAGGAGACCGTCCGCGCGGCCGCCGGCAGCGACTACAACCCGGTCTCCGTCATCGGCTCGCTCTTCGGCGGCGAGCGGATCGCCAAGCCGGTCTTCCCGGTCGACCGCGAGAAGCTCGCCGTCGCCCTCACCGACCTGGCCGGCAGCTCCGCCTCGGCGACCGAGGGCACGATCCTCTTCGCGCCGAACAAGGTGACCCCCGTCCCGGGCAAGCCCGGCAAGGGCCTGGACGTCCAGCGCTCGATGATCTCCGTCCAGGACGCCTTCCGCGCCCAGGTCGAGACCGGCCAGGGCAAGCTCGTCGAACTGCCCGTCACCACCCGCCAGCCGTCGGTCACCCAGGCCGAGCTGGACCGGGCCATGAAGGAGTTCGCCACGCCCGCGATGTCCGGTCTGATCCGGATCCAGGCGGGCGGCAAGAAGATCGACTTCGGTCCGGCGCGTTCGCTGCCGCAGATCCTCTCCATGAAGGCCGTGGACGGCCGACTGGTCGAGGTCTACGACAAGAAGGCGATCGACCGGCTCCTCGACGGCGCCTTCGACGGCATCATGATCACCAAGGGCGACGGCACCAAGCACCAGGTCTCCGCCGACGACGTCGCCTTCGTCATGCGCGACGCCCTGCGCGGCAAGACCCTCGCCGAGCGGACCAAGACCATCGACCTCAGCGGCGAAGGCTGACCCCGCCCACCCCGGCCCCCGAGCCCCCGTCCCACCCGGGACGGGGGCTCGCCGCGTCACGCCCGCCCGCGGAGTCGCTCCCGTGCCGGCTCACCGCGTCGCACCCGCGCACGCCCGCGGCGTACGCGCTCACCACTCGCCCCCGTACCGCTCCTTCCTCGCCCGCAGCCACGCCTCGACCTCCCGCCGCTCCCGCGGCGACGCGGCCCGCAGATCGTCCGCCCGGATCGTCGCCACGAACCGCGTGAACCGCACCCGACGCTGCACCCCGTCCACGCCGATCACCTTCCCCGGCCCGTAGACGTCCGTCCCCGTGTGCGCGACGAAGCTGCCCGTGCCGTGCGCGGCCCCCATCAGTGCGACACCACGACCGCCGAGAGCGCCAGCGCGCCCGGCAGTCCCTGCGCGAACAGGATCCGCCGGTTCGCCGTCGCGGCGCCGAACACCCCCGCGACCACGACGCAGCTCAGGAAGAACACCCGCGCCTGGAAGCCCGTCGGGTCGTCCGCCACCAGACCCCACACCAGCCCCGCGGCCAGGAACCCGTTGTACAACCCCTGGTTCGCCGCCATCGGCGCCGTCGCCCGCGCCATCCCCGCGTCGAACCCCGAGAACCCCCGCCCCGTCGCCCTCTCCCACAGGAACATCTCCATCACCAGGATGTACACGTGCAACAAAGCAACGAGCGCCACAAGAATGTCCGCGGTCAAAGGCATGGCCGCATTCTGCCCCCGCCCGCCCCTCCACCAGCGCGTGACGCGTGGAAGCCGCGGACACATGTCGGCGACGCCTGCCGTTCACGCTCGAAAACGAGTCGTCACCGTGAGGGGTGTTCGCGTAGCGTCGCGGGCAAGGGCGGGGTCGTAGCACAGAGGTAGTGCGCCGCGACGACATCTCGGAGGACGCCGGTTCGAATCCGGTCGCCCCGCCCCCTTGAGGGTCCCGGCGCTGATCGGCGGGACACCTCCTAGTTCAGGAGCGCTCTGGCGGCCTGGGCGCGGCGGCGGATGGTGGTGGCCGATTCGGGGTCGACCGCGTCCATGACCTCCGCGTAGGCCTCCATCTCCACGGCGCCCTTGAGGAACTCCCCGCGTTGCACGAAGAGCTCGGCGCGCTCGTAGCGGAGTCTGGCCGGGTGGGAGGGGAGGAGGAGGGAGAGCTCCACCGCCCAGAGGGCCACGTCGGAGCGTTCGGGGCGGGAGGCGGCCCAGGCGCGGATGTTGTTGAGGATGCGGAGCACGATGGCGCCGGGTTCGGCCGGGCGGAGCATCGAGCGGTCCAGTGCCTCGCCGGTCGCGCTGGCCACGAGCAGCTCGGCGTCCGCGCCGGTCATGGTGCGCCCGCCCGCGAAGGGGTCGGCGAGGTTGAGGTCGGCGGGGTCGCCGAAGCCCACGACGAAGTGGCCGGGCAGCCCGAGTCCGTACACGGGGGCGCCGGCCCGGCGGGCGACCTCCATCCACACGACGGAGAGCAGGATCGGCAGGCCGCGGCGGCGCCGGAGCACCTCGTGCAGGAGTGAGGACTCCAGGCGCTGGTAGTCCGCGGGCACGCCTTCGAAGCCCTCGTGGACGCCGAGGAGCGCGGCGAGCTCGGTGGCCCAGTCGCCGGTGATCCGGGTGGCGTACGGGACGAGCCCGGCGAGGCGGTCGAGCTCGATCTCCGCCTCGTCGAGGGCGTGCCGGGTGACCGTGGGGTCGGCCACCGCCCCCACCAGCAGGCAGAGCCGTGCGAGGTCCGGCCGTTCGGCCCGCGCCTCCTCGGCGAACTCCCGCCGCCAGTCGGTCACCTCGTCCGGGCCGAGGCCGCCGGCGCCCTCGGCTCCGGCGTCCGGTGGTCCTTCCTCCGTCACGCCTCCGCCCATCGGTAGTGGTGGTAGTGGTGATGGGCCGCGAAGCCCATCCCGTCGTACAAGGCCCGGGCGGCGTCGTTGTCCGCCTCCACCTGGAGCCAGGCCGCCGACGCGCCCTCGTCCAGCGCCTGTCGGGCCAGCGCCGTCATGACGGACGTCGCCAGGCCGCGGCGCCGGTGGGCCGGGTCGACCTCGACGGCCATGAAGCCGGCCCAGCGTCCGTCGACGACGCAGCGGCCGATCGCCGCCGGTACCCCTCCCGTGCCCGCCACGGAAGCGAACCACACACTCGGGCCGGAGGCGAGGACCGTCCGGACGGCCGGGCTCGCCTCTCCGGAGCGCTGGTACCTGCCGAGCCAGGCGTCGTCGACCGTCCGGGACAGGTGGACGGCGGAGACGTCGGCGTCGAGGTCGCCGATCGGGGCGAGGGCCGCGATCCGCACCTCGGCGCTCACCTCGCGCCGCCAGCCGTGGCGATCGAGCTCGGCGCACAGGAGCTCCTGGGTGCCCTCGGCGCCGGTCGCGGTCTGGACGTACGCGGGAAGGCTCCGGGCCGCGTACCAGTCCCGTACGCGGGTCAGCGCCTCGGCCACCGGGAGCCCGGGGTCACCGAGCGGCAGTGCGGAGTTGGCCCGCCGGGTGAATCCGACCCGCCGTCCGGCCGCCGCGTCTCCCGGGCGCGCTTCGCTCGGCACGTCCTGGTACGAGGCCCGGAGGGTCCACTCGCCGAGGGGTTCGCTCTCGACGGGCTGCCACGCGCGCGCGGTGGCCCTGGCCAGCTCGGGGAAGGTGGCGGAGGGCCCGCGACGGCGGGCCGGGGCGGCGGGGACGACCTTCCCCGCGACCAGCGAGGACTCCTCGATCCGGACGGCCGCGCCGTCCTTCCGTGTGATCAGGAGCACACCGGCGTCCCATGATGTGAGAACTCCGACCGCATCGGTGTATTTCCCGCCCGCTTCCGGTGCATCCGTCACGCACCGAACGGAGACACGTTTTCCCACGTCAGCGCTGGTGATGCGGACCTCCAGGCGTCCTCCGCCGGTGAATTCCACAGCTTCTCCGCCCCTCCTGTTCGGATCGCCCCCAAGAACGGAGATACTAGGGGCGGGCATCGACGACGCCGCGCTCCCGCGCAGACCAGCCCTATCGAGGAGGAACGACAGCGTGACATACGTCATCGCGCAGCCTTGTGTCGACGTGAAGGACAAGGCGTGCATCGAGGAGTGCCCCGTCGACTGCATCTACGAGGGCAAGCGGTCCTTGTACATCCACCCGGACGAATGCGTCGACTGCGGGGCCTGTGAGCCGGTGTGCCCGGTCGAGGCGATCTTCTACGAGGACGACACCCCGGAGGAGTGGAAGGACTACTACAAGGCGAACGTCGAGTTCTTCGACGACCTCGGTTCGCCCGGTGGCGCCTCCAAGCTCGGCGAGATCGAGCGTGACCACCCCTTCATCGCCGCTCTGCCGCCGCAGAACGGCTGATCGACCGCATCCGGTCCCGTACGGCCTCGGTCGCCGTACGGGACCGAGGCGTTTCCCCGTACGTAAGAGGAAGTGAGAGCCAACCCGTGAGCGCAGTCTCTTCGCGCCTGCCCGTCTTCCCCTGGGACAAGCTGGAGCCGTACAAGAAGACGGCCCTGGCGCACCCGGACGGAATCGTGGACCTCTCCGTCGGCACCCCCGTCGACCCGGTCCCCGCGCTGATCCAGGAGGCCCTGGTCGCGGCGGCGGACTCGCCGGGCTATCCCACGGTGTGGGGGACGAAGGAGCTGCGGGACGCGCTCACCGGCTGGTGCGAGCGGCGGCTGGGCGCGGTGGGCTTCGCCCACGAGAACGTGCTGCCCGTGGTGGGCTCCAAGGAGCTGGTGGCCTGGCTGCCGACGCAGCTGGGTCTCGGCGCCGGCGACAAGGTGGCGTACCCGCGCCTCGCCTACCCGACGTACGAGGTCGGCGCGCGGCTGTGCGGCGCCGAGCCCGTCGTCTACGACGACCCCACGGAGCTCGACCCGGCGGGCCTGAAGCTGCTCTGGCTCAACTCCCCGTCCAACCCGACCGGCAAGGTCCTAGGCAAGGACGAGCTGACCCGGATCGTGGCCTGGGCGCGCGAGCACGGCGTGCTCGTCTTCTCCGACGAGTGCTACCTGGAGCTGGGCTGGGAGGCCGACCCGGTCTCGGTCCTGCACCCGGACGTCTGCGGCGGCTCGTACGAGGGCATCGTCGCCGTCCACTCGCTGTCCAAGCGCTCCAACCTGGCCGGCTACCGGGCCGCGTTCGTCGCGGGCGACGCGGCCGTCCTCGGCGAGCTGCTCCTGATCCGCAAGCACGGCGGCATGATGACCGCGGCCCCGGTGCAGGCGGCGACGGTCGCGGCGCTCGGCGACGACGCGCACGTGGCCGAGCAGCGCGGGCGGTACGCGGCCCGGCGCGCGGCGCTGCGGGCGGCCCTGGAGGCGCACGGCTTCCGGATCGAGCACAGCGAGGCGAGCCTGTACCTGTGGGCGACCCGGGACGAGCCGTGCTGGGACACCGTGGCGTACCTGGCGGAGAAGGGCGTCCTGGTGGCGCCCGGCGACTTCTACGGCGAGGCCGGGGAGCGGTTCGTGCGGGTGGCGTTCACGGCGACGGACGAGCGGGTCGAGGCGGCCGTCAAGCGCCTGGCCTGAGTCGGTGGGACGCCGGAGGGGGCCGGGGGGGGTTGGGGGAGCCGGGC
>NZ_JBHJQI010000193.1:0-12370 GCF_042262805.1 Streptomyces sp. NPDC056361 | reverse complement strand
CGCGAAGGACGCGCCCGGGGCCGTTCGTCGTTCCCGTCCCTCGGTACGGGGTCAGGCGGGGGTGTCCGTCGCGGACGGTCCGCCGCCGAGGGCGGACGAGGCGATGCCGACGGGGGCCTCGCTGCCGGTCGGCGTGGACGTGGACGGCGTGGGCGTCGACGTGTCGGGCGGCGTGGTCGTGGTGGACGTCGACGGCTTGGGCGTCGACGACGACGGCTTGGGCGAGGAGGACGTCGTCGACGGCCGGGGCGGCGTCGGCCGTCCGGTCGGCGGGGTGGTGCCGGTCGACGGCGACCCGGTCGTCGCCGTCGGGCTGTCCGAGGGCGAGGCGGAGTCGGACGAGCCCGGGCTCGCCGAGTCCGACGGGGACGCGCTGCCGGAGCCGGAGGGGCTCGGGGAGCCGGAGGCCGTGGGCGTGCCCGTCTCCCCCGGCTCGCCGTCGGTCGGCGGCTCGTCGTCGGAGCCGTCGGCGGTGCCGTCGTCGGGCGCGGTGGTCTCGGTGGTGACGCTGTTGGTGACGGGCACCTCGTCGTCGCCGGAGGTGATGCCGAGGGTCACGACGGTGCCGAGGACGGCGACGAGGAGGGCTCCGGCGCCGACCGCGACGAGGTTGCGGCGGGCGCCGGCGAGGAGGCCGCCCTTGAGGCCGGGACGGCCGGCGTCCTCGGCGGCGTCGGGGCGCGTGAGGAGCGTCGGGCCCTCGTCGGCGAAGTCGGGGAACGCCGGGAACGCGGGCATCGGGGCCGGCTTCGCCCGGACCGGTCCGCCCGGCAGCGGGGCCGTGGCTGCCGCCGGGCCGAGCGCGGGGCGGGTGGCGGCGGGGCCGCGCAGGGCCGGGACGCCGCGCGGCGGGGATACGGGCTCCTCGGCGCGGGGCTCGGCCGGGGTGCCGTGCTCCCCGGCGAGGTCGGCGACGAGGGCGAGGGCCCGGCGGCCGGCGACGGTGCCGCGCTTGTCGGCGAGCACGCCGCGCATGCCGATGGAGGCCTCCAGTTCGGCGCGGGCCCGCTCCAGGTTGCCGGCGAGGATCGCGAGGACGCCCAGTTCGTGGTGGAAGTACGCCTCCTCCGCCACGTCCCCGGTGTGACGGGCCGCCTCCAGTCCGGCGCGCAGGGCCCGCTCCCAGGCACCCCAGTGCAGCCCGGCGGCGAAGGCGGGCGCGGCGGCGCGGGCGAGGAGGACGGCGGTGGCCCGGCGCTCCGCGTCGTCGGCGGCGTCGGAGCCCGTACCGGTACCGGTGGCGGCGCCGGAGGCCGTGCCGGAGACGAGGGCGGTGAGGGCGGCGAGCAGCGCGTCGGACTCGGCGGCGGCGCGGTCGGGCGTGACGGAGGGGTGGGCGGCCCACCATGCGTAGTGCTGGGCGACGGTGTGGGCGCGGTCGGCGGCCCCGTGCTCGTACCCGTGGGCGAGGAGCTGGGTGAGGACGCCGGCGGCGAGCCGGTAGCGGGGGCCGACCGGGGAGAGCAGGCCGCAGGCGACGAGTTCGCCGAGGGCGGCGTCGGCGTGGGTGTCGCCGACGAGGGCCGGCAGGTGGGCCTGGTGCGGGAGCTCGCCGCCGAGGGCGACGGCGAAGCGCAGGGTGGCCTGGGCGGAGCGGCTGAGGCGGGAGGCGAGGAGGGCCGCGGGGGCGGCGCCCTCGCCGAGGCTCGGCAGGGGTATCTCGCGCAGTTCGACGTCGGGGTCGTCGATGCCGTCGAAGGCCGCGGCGGCGACGGCCGCGGCCGCTTCGGGGTCGGTGGGTCCGAAGGCCTCTTCGAGGGCGCCGAAGGCGTCGAACTCGGCCGGGGTGACCCGCAGCCGGTCGCGCTGCCGGAGCAGGGCGCCGGCCTGGACGAAGCGCAGGGGCAGGCCTTCGGACTCGAACCACAGGTCGCCGGCCCAGTTGGCCTCGTCGTCGGTGAGGGTGCGGCCGGTGGCGCTCTCCAGGAGCTTGAGGGCGGCGCCGCGGCCGAGGCCGTCGAGGTGGAGTTCCTCGATGGGGGCGTCGGCGGTGGGGGCGGGCGCGTCGGGTCCCGCGGCGAACAGGAAGGCGCATTCGGGGGCCGCGTCGAGGAGCTCGTCGAGGGCGGCGCCGCCGAACTCCAGGTCGTCGACGACGACCACGGCGCCGATGTCGCGGACCAGGTCGAGGAGGGTGTCCCGGTCGGGCCGCTGGTCGGGGGCGTGGCGGACGGCGCCGAAGAGCTCGTGGAGGAGTTCGGTGGGGGTGCGGTGGTGGCCGGAGAGCCGCACGACGCCGTCGGGGGCGAGCTCCGCGCAGTCGGCGGCGACCGCGTCGAGGAGGGCGGTGCGGCCGGATCCGGCGGGGCCGGTCAGCCGGGCGGAGCGGCCGCGGGTGATGGTCGCGGTGAGCTGTTCGCGCTGCTCCCGCCGTTCGAGCAGGGGCAGGGCGGGCGCGGCGGGTCCGGCCGGGACGGGCGGGGCGGCGGCGCGGGCGGCCTCGGCGCGCTCCTCGGCGGTGCGGGGGCGGGGGGTCGCGGGTTCGCGTCCCGGCGGGCAGGGTTCGATCTCGCTGCCGTCGACGGGGTTGACGGTGAGGAGCAGTCCGCCGGAGACGAGCTGGACGACGCGGGCGCGCGCGGGGGCGGGGACGGGGACCGGCGCGGGCACGCCGCGGCCCTGGCGGGTCTCGTCACCCTCGGTGTCGTGCCCGTACTCCTCCGACCCACGGTTGATCGGGTCCATGGTGCAAGCCCCCAAGAAGCGGTGTCCGGTGCCCGCCGGATGGGTCCGTCAATGTGCAGGCGACCGAACCCTAGACCGTGGTCAGGCGCTCGGGAACAGGCGGGGTGCCTCGGAGACCAAGACGTCACGGTCTTGTGAGGATTGAGCGTGACGCCTGGTTCACACAGCTGCTTCACAGACGGGCGGCCGCCCCGGGGGTCACACCCGGGGCAGGGACTCCAGGGCGAGGCCGCCCTCGATGGCGAGGATGCGGTGCAGTCGGGTGGCGACGAGGAGCCGCTGCATCTGGGGCGGCACCCCGCGCAGGACGAGCCGCCGGCCGCAGCGGCCCGCCCGCCGGTGGGCGCCCATGATGACGCCGAGCCCGGTCGCGTCCCAGGAGTCGAGGCCGGTCAGATCCAGCACCAGGTCGCCGACTCCGTCGTCGACCGCCGAGTGCAGGACCGTACGGGCGTCCGCCGCGCTGCGGACGTCGAGGCGGCCCCCGACGACCAGCTCGACATGGTCGCCCCTGATGTGCATATGCGCTCCCCGAGAGTGCTCCGTCTTCGCAACAACTGACTGCCGCATCGGCAGATACGTTGCGCCTTGTCAGCGAACCGACACCGAAATTCACCCCACGGGGTGATGCGGGGTGGCGGGTCCGGCTCAGTACTTGTAGAAGCCCTGCCCGCTCTTGCGGCCGATGTCACCCGCGTCCACCATCCGGCGCATCGCTTCGGGCACCGCGAACTTCTCGTCCTGGGACTCGGTGTAGATGTTGTTGGCCGCGTTCACCAGGATGTCGATGCCGGTGAGGTCGGCGGTGGCGAGCGGGCCCATGGCGTGGCCGAAGCCGAGCTTGCAGGCGATGTCGATGTCCTCGGCGGTGGCGACGCCGGACTCGTGGAGCTTGGCGGCCTCGACGACGAGGGCCGAGATGAGGCGGGTGGTGACGAAGCCGGCGACGTCGCGGTTGACGACGATGCAGGTCTTGCCGACGGACTCGGCGAACTCCCGGGCGGCGGCGAGGGTCTCGTCGCTCGTCTTGTAGCCGCGGACGAGCTCGACGAGCTGCATCATCGGGACCGGCGAGAAGAAGTGGACGCCGACGACGGCCTCGGGACGCTCGGTCACCGCGGCGATCTTGGTGATCGGGATCGCGGAGGTGTTGGAGGCGAGGACGGCGCCGTCCTTGACGACCTTGTCGAGCGAGCGGAAGATCTCGTGCTTGACGTCGAGGTTCTCGAAGACGGCCTCGACGACGATGTCGGCGTCGGCGACGGCTTCGAGGTCGGTGGTGGCGGTGATCCGGCCGAGGGCGGCCTCGGCGTCGGCCGCGTCCAGCTTGCCCTTGGCGACGAACCGGTCGTACGACGCCTTGATGCCGTCGGTGCCGCGGGTCAGCGCGGCGTCGGTGACGTCACGCAGGACGACGTCCCAACCGGCCTGCGCCGAGACCTGTGCGATGCCGGATCCCATGAGTCCGGCCCCGATGACGGCAAGCTTCCTGGCCACGATCTTCCACCCCTCAACACCTGTTCACGACTGGCTCTCCGGCGGAGATTAGCGGTCGCGGGGCGCCATGTGACCGCTAAGTAACGCGCGTCACGCCCTCTTTGACGGACGTCACACTCGCGACACCCCCGCCGCGGCTTCGGTCCTCCCGCACCGCGTACGCCAGGACCTTGTCGCTCAGCAGTTCCTCGATCTCGTCGAGGAGGACGAGGGCCTCGCGGGAGACAGCGGTCGCCTTGCGTCCGACGGTCATCTCACCGGTGATGTAGCCGACGACGGTGCTCTCGATCCAGGCGAGCTGGCCGCCGACGAGCAGCGGCAGCGGGTCGTCGGCGGCCGCGCCGGTCTCCTCCCGCAGGGTGGTCACGACGGCCTCGTGGACCTGGTCCCGCAGGTGGAAGAGGCGGGCCTTGAGGGTGGGCGCGTGTTCGATGACGTTCATGAAGGCGTCGAAGCCGTCCATGAGTCCGTACGCGGGCGACACCGCCCCGATGTCCTGGCGCAGCTCGCGCAGGACGGCCTGCGCGGCCGACTCGCCCTGGTCGCGGCCGCGGATCATCCGGGCGAGGCGCTGGGTGACGCCGTCCATCCGGTCGAGGAAGAGGTCCTCCTTGGCCGGGAAGTAGTTGTAGACGGTGTTGACGGAGACGTCCGCCGCCTCGGCGACGTCGGCGACGGTGACGCTCACGAAGCCGTGCTCCAGGAAGAGCCCCGTCGCGATGTCCGAGATGCGCTGCTTCGTCTCGCGCTTCTTGCGTTCCCTGAGTCCCTCGGCCATGCGCCCATCCTAGGCAATCCTAGGCTCCCTGAAATTTCGGAGCCATTGAATTTTTGGTGTCGTTGCAAAATTTCAGTGACTCTGTTTTTCTGTCGGCATGCCCCTCATCAGCACGGCCGGGCTCGCCCGGACCTTCCCCTCCAAGCGCGGCCCCGTCGAGGCCGTCCGCGGCATCGACCTGACCGTCCGCCCCGGCGAGATCGTCGGACTGCTCGGCCCCAACGGCGCCGGCAAGACGACCACCCTGCGGATGCTCACGACGCTCCTCGCCCCCACCGGCGGGGCCGCCACGGTCGCCGGCCACGACCTCCTGAAGGAACCCGTCGCCGTACGCCGCCGCATCGGGTACGTCGCCCAGTCCGGCGGCCTCGACCCCCAGGAGACCGTCCGCTCCGAGCTCGTCACCCAGGGCCGGCTGTACGGGATGCCCCGGGCGCGCGCGGCGGCCCGCGCCGAGGAGCTCGCGGCGGACCTCGGCCTCACCGAGCTCCTCGACCGGCGGACCCCGGCGCTCTCCGGCGGCCAGCGCCGCCGGGTCGACCTCGCGATGGGCCTCACCCACCGGCCGGAGCTCCTCTTCCTCGACGAGCCGACGACCGGCCTCGACCCCGGCAGCCGCGCCGACCTGTGGGCGCTGGTCCGACGGCTGCGCGACGCCCACGGCACCACCGTCGTGCTCACCACCCACTACCTGGACGAGGCCGACGCCCTCGCTGACCGGATCGTGATCGTCGACCGGGGCACGGTCGTCGCCGAGGGCAGCCCCGCCGCCCTCAAGGCCGCGCACGGCGCGGCCACCCTCCAGGAGGCGTTCCTCGCCGTCACCGGGCGCGGCCCGGCCACCGTCGACACCACCCCCGCAGCCGTATAGGACCCCTGATGCTTCTCCACGACACCGCGCTCGTCTTCGGGCGCTACGCCCGCCAGACCCTGCGCTCCCCGTTCCAGATCCTCTTCGGCGTCCTGATGCCGCTGCTCCACCTGCTCTTCTTCGGGCCGCTGCTCACCGGTCTCCCACTGGGCCGGGAGGGCGACTCCTGGCAGATCCTCGTCCCCGGCCTGCTGCTCCAACTGGGCCTGTTCGGCGCCTCGTTCGCCGGATTCTCGATCATCATGGAGAAGGGCTGGGGCGTCTTCGACCGGATGCGGGCCACCCCGGTGAGCCGGCTCGCGCTGCTCCTCGGCCGGGTCCTGCGGGACGCCGCGCTCTTCGTCTTCCAGGCGGTCCTGCTCGTCCTGGTCGCCGTCCCGATGGGCCTGCGTGCGCCGGTCGCCGGGGTCCTGATCGGCTTCGGCTTCGTGGCCCTGCTGACCGCGTCGCTCGCCTCGCTCTCGTACACGCTGGCGCTGAAGCTCCCCAGCCCGCAGGAGTTCGGCCCCGCGGTCAACACGCTCGCCATGCCCGCGATGCTGCTGTCGGGCCTGATGCTGCCGATGGCCCTCGCCCCCGACTGGCTGGACGCGCTCTCCCGCCTCATGCCGTTCCGCTATCTGGTGGACGCGGTCAGGGAGGCGTACATCGGCCACTACACGACGCCGACCATGCTGTACGGGGTGCTCGTGGCCCTCGCCGTGACGGCGTCGGCCGTGACGGTCGGCACACGGACGTTCCGGAGCGCCCGCGGCTAACTAGGCTGGCCGCATGGTCAATCTGACGCGCATCTACACCCGTACCGGCGACCAGGGCACCACGGCCCTCGGCGACATGAGCAGGACCGCCAAGACGGACCTGCGGATCTCGGCGTACGCGGACGCCAACGAGGCCAACGCCGCCATCGGCACGGCCGTGGCCCTCGGGCAGCTCGACGAGGCCGTCGTGAAGGTCCTCGTCCGCGTCCAGAACGACCTCTTCGACGTCGGTGCGGACCTCTGCACCCCGGTGGTGGAGGACCCGAAGTACCCGCCGCTCCGCGTCGAGCAGTCGTACGTCGACAAGCTGGAGGCCGACTGCGACCGCTTCCTGGAGGACCTGGAGAAGCTGCGCTCCTTCATCCTGCCGGGCGGCACGCCCGGTGCGGCGCTGCTGCACCA
This sequence comes from Streptomyces sp. NPDC056361, assembly GCF_042262805.1. Classification (NCBI taxonomy): domain Bacteria; kingdom Bacillati; phylum Actinomycetota; class Actinomycetes; order Kitasatosporales; family Streptomycetaceae; genus Streptomyces; species Streptomyces sp. NPDC056361. Next base: position 5,379 of record NZ_JBHJQI010000193.1, on the reverse strand, counting down.
GGCGTGCACGGTGGTCCGGCGGGCCGAGCGCTCCACCTGGGCCGCCCTGGAGGTGCACGGCGAGACGATGAACGCCCTGACCGCCACCTACCTCAACCGCCTATCGGATCTGCTCTTCATCCTCGCCCGGACCGCGAACAAGGAGGTCGGGGACGTGCTCTGGGTCCCGGGCGGGGACCGCTGACCCGCCGGTCGGCGGCTTCTTCGGCCAGATCGCGTAGCTGAGCGCGATCAGGCCGTGGATGCCGACCGCCCGCCAGGCGAAGAAGATCCAGCTCCGCAGCGCCCGGGTGTCCCCGTCGTCGCCGACGTACCAGACCGCGAGGAGCAGCAGGACGGAGGCGACGGCCGCGGCGACGACCGAGCCGAGCCAGATCTCGCCCTCGTGGCGGGCGCGCGCCCGGCCGTACCGCGGCGGGCCGGCCGGCGGCGGCGCGCCGCCGAAGCGGTGGGCGGCGTGGCCGTCGAGCCACTTCACCGTCCGGTGGCCGTGGCCGACGGTGTAGCCGATGTAGACGGCGGCGAGGCCGTGCCTCCAGCTGGGGTCGGCCCCGTTCTTGAGGTCGATCGCGGTGACGACGAGGAGCAGGACCTCCAGGAGCGGCTCGCACAGGAGGAGCGCCATACCCGTCCGGGGCATCTTCAGGAGGTAGCGGGCGGCGAGGCCGGCGGCCAGCAGGACCCAGAAGGCGACCTCGCAGACGACGATCAGCGTGACGATCACGGCGTTCCCCTTTCGGCTCCCCCTCAGCGTCTCCCGGCTCCGGGCCCGGATCGTCGTCGCCGATGACGAACTCCGCCTACATCGTTCGACGGAGGGCGGCACCCGCGCGGATCGGCCCCGACGTGGAGGCCCGCGCCCGCGGGGGCGTGTTGGATGGGTACGTGACGCTCCCCCGCCCCCACCGCATCGACCTGCTCATCGCCGCCTCGGGATTCTTCGGCGGCGTGATCCTCTGGTGGTTCGGTCTGTACGTGACCGGGACGCACGTCGTCGAGCAGCGGTGGGCGACGCTGGTCCCGCTGACGGTGATGTCGGGGGCGGAGGTGCTGCGCCGGACCGCGCCCCGGACGGCGCTGGCCGCCGGCACCCTGGCCATCGTGGCCGACCAGTTCACCAACGGCAGCCTCGCCACGGTGCTGATGTTCACGGACGTGGTCTACGCGGCGGTCGTGTACGGGCGGCCCGCCTCGGCCCGCCGCATCCCGTACACGACGGGCCTGATCACGGTCGGGGGCACCGTCGTCCTGCTGATCTGGTGGCAGAACGCGTTCGCGCTCCTCGTCGGGGTGATCACCGGCATGATCTCCTTCCTGCCGGCCGTGACCGGCGCCGTCGTCCGCAACCACCGCAACGCGGCGGACGCGGCCCGGCTGCGCGCGGAGCAGACCGCGCTGCTCGCCGAGATGGACCGGACCCAGGCGGTGGTGGCCGAGCGGGCCCGGATGGCGCGCGAGCTGCACGACATGGTGGCGAACCACCTCTCGGCGATCGCGATCCACTCCACGGCCGCGCTCTCCCTCGACGAGCCGGCCACCACCCGGCAGGCGCTCACCGTGATCCGGGAGAACAGCGTGGCGGGCCTCACCGAGATGCGGCGGCTCATCGGACTGCTCCGGGACAGCGACGGGGAGCGGGAGCCGGGGGCCGTGCCCAGCCTCGACGCCGTGGACACCCTCCTCGCGCGGGCCCGGGCGAACGGCGCCGCGGGCGGCCTGGAGTTCGTCCTGGAGGACGACCGCCCGCCGGGCGGCTCCCTGCCGGCGCCGGTGGAGCTGGCCGCGTACCGGATCGTGCAGGAGTCGCTGACCAACGCGGTCAAGCACGCCGCCCCCGGTACCGTCAGGGTGCGGATCGGCCGGGCCGACGGGGTGCTGACGGTCGCCGTCGACTCGCCGTACGGGGAGCGCCCGGGGCCGACCGCGCCGGGCACGGGTTCGGGTCTGGTGGGCATGCGGGAGCGCACGGAGCTGCTCGGCGGGGAGTTCCGCGCGATGGCCTCGGGAGCGGTGTGGCAGGTGCGGGCGGAGCTGCCCGCGGACGAGGAGACGGGGAACGCATGACGGTGCGAGTGGTGGTCGCCGAGGACCAGAGCGCGGTACGGGCCGGGCTGGTGCTCATCCTGGGCAGCGCCCCGGACATCGAGGTGGTCGGGGAGGCGGCGGACGGCGAGCGGGCGGTCGAGCTGGCACGTGAACTCCGCCCGGACCTGGTCCTCATGGACGTGCAGATGCCCCGGATGGACGGCGTGACGGCGACGGGGATCGTCGTCGCGGAGGGGCTGGCCGACGTCCTGGTGCTGACCACCTTCGACCTCGACGCGTACGTGTTCGGGGCGCTGCGGGCCGGGGCGGCCGGCTTCCTGCTGAAGAACGCGGACGCGCGCGAGCTGATCGAGGCGGTCCGGACGGTGGCGCGCGGCGAGGGCATGATCGCCCCTGCGGTGACGCGGCGGCTCATCGCGGAGTTCGCCGCGACCGGACGGCCGGCGCGGCCGTCCTCGGGAACGGATCCCGCCGTGCTGGAGGCGCTGACGCCCCGGGAGCGCGAGGTGCTGTCGGCGCTGGGCGGCGGGCTGTCGAACGCGGAGATCGCCGTACGTCTGGACATGGCGGAGGCGACGGTGAAGACGCACGTCAGCAAGGTGCTGGGGAAGCTGGGGCTGAAGAGCAGGGTTCAAGCGGCGGTGCTGGCACAGGAGTTGGGCGTCTAGTCGGAGATTGCCGACGTTGGTCTGGACCTCTTGACGATTGGTCCAGACCTTCCTACGCTCGCGGGGCGCGCGCATCTTCACGGACCACCCCCACCTTGTCCGTCCGCAACTTGAGGAGCACCGTTGAGCACTCAAGCACCGACGCGCAGATCAGGGTTCAGACGCCGGACCGCCGCCGGCCTGACCGCCCTGATCCTGCCGCTGGCCGCCATGGTCGGCCTCGCCACCCCCGCCGAAGCGGCCACCTCGGCCACGGCGACCTACACGAAGACGTCCGACTGGGGCACCGGCTTCGGCGCCAACTGGACCATCAGGAACACCGGCACCACCACCATCAGCTCCTGGACCGTCGAGTGGGACTACCCCACCGGCACCTCGGTCACCTCCGCCTGGGACGCCACCGTCACCGGCTCCGGCACCCACTGGACCGCCAAGAACGTCGGCTGGAACGGCACCCTCGCCCCCGGCGCCTCCGTCTCCTTCGGCTACAACGGCGCGGGCCCGGGCGCACCCACCGGCTGTAAGATCAACGGCGCCCAGTGCGACGGCAGCCAGCCCAGCGACATGCCGCCGTCGGCCCCCGGCACCCCGGTCGCCTCGAACATCACCGACACCTCGGTGAAGCTGACCTGGACCCCCGCGACCGACGACAAGGGGATCAAGAACTACGACGTCCTGCGCGACGGCACCAAGGTCACCAGCACGACCGCCCTGACCTACACCGACCAGGGCCTGACCGCCGGCACCGACTACAACTACACGGTCGTCGCCCACGACACCATCGACCAGATCGGCCCGGCCGCCGGACCGACCCCGGTCCACACGACCGGTGGCGGCGGGGGCGGCGACCCCGGCCCCCACGTGAAGATGGGCTACTTCACCAACTGGGGCGTCTACGGGCGCAACTACCACGTGAAGAACATCGTGACCTCGGGCTCCGCGTCCAAGATCACCCACATCAACTACGCCTTCGGCAACGTCCAGGGCGGCAAGTGCACCATCGGCGACGCCTACGCCGACTACGACAAGGCCTACACCGCCGACCAGTCCGTCGACGGCGTCGCCGACACCTGGGACCAGCCGCTGCGCGGCAACTTCAACCAGCTCCGCAAGCTGAAGAAGGCGTACCCGAACATCAAGGTCCTGTGGTCCTTCGGCGGCTGGACCTGGTCCGGCGGCTTCGGTCAGGCCGTGCAGAACCCGACCGCCTTCGCCCAGTCCTGCTACGACCTGGTCGAGGACCCGCGCTGGGCCGACGTCTTCGACGGCATCGACCTCGACTGGGAGTACCCCAACGCCTGCGGCCTGTCCTGCGACACCAGCGGCGCCGCCTCCTTCAAGAACATGATGCAGGCCATGCGCGCCAAGTTCGGTGCCAACAACCTGGTCACCGCGGCCGTCACGGCCGACGCCTCCACCGGCGGCAAGATCGACGCCGCCGACTACGCGGGCGCCGCACAGTACATGAACTGGTTCAACGTCATGACGTACGACTTCTTCGGCGCCTGGGCGGCGAAGGGTCCGACGGCCCCGCACTCCCCCCTCACCTCGTACGCCGGCATCCCGCAGGCGGGCTTCAACTCCGCCGAGGCGATCGCCAAGTTCAAGGCGAAGGGCGTCCCCGCGAACAAGCTCCTCCTCGGCATCGGCTTCTACGGCCGCGGCTGGACCGGCGTCACCCAGTCCGCCCCCGGCGGCACGGCCACCGGCCCGGCGCAGGGCACGTACGAGCAGGGCATCGAGGACTACAAGGTCCTCAAGAACTCCTGCCCGGCCAACGGCACCGTCGCGGGCACGGCGTACGCCCACTGCGGCACCAACTGGTGGAGCTACGACACCCCCGCCACCGTCAACTCGAAGATGAGCTGGGCCAAGAACCAGGGCCTCGGCGGCGCCTTCTTCTGGGAGTTCAGCGGTGACACCGGCAACGGCGAACTCGTCGGCGCCATCAACACCGGCCTGAACTAGCCCCTCCGGGGAAACGCCGAAGCGGGGGACGGTGCAGCACACCGTCCCCCGCTTCTCACGTACCAGCGCTTCTCACGTACTAGGCCACGTTCACCCTCCCCCAGACTTCGTCCGGGGGGACCCCCATTCAACGGGAAGGGAATCTAAGCGACATTCACCCGTTGCCCGGGAGGCGCCGCCTCCAGCCAGGCCATGAAACCGGTCCGCGCGTCCTCGCTCATCGCGAGCTCCAGACGCACCCCCTCGTACATACAGGGCTGGATCACCGCGTCGGAGAGCAGCGCGAGCTCCTCCTCGCCCTCCGGCATCCGGCGCTCGAGCGCCACGATGGACGAACGCTCCAGGATCCGGCGCGGGCGGGGCGCGTACGAGAAGACGCGGAACCAGGCGATCTCGTCACCGCTGTAACGGGCGACGCCGTACACCCAGCCCTTGCCGGTCAGATCCGGTTCGTCGGGCACGTCCCAGCGCAGCGAGCAGTCGAAGGTGCCGCCGGCACGCTGGATCAGTCTCCGGCGCAAGCCGAAGACGAAGAGCCCGATCACCACCAGTGCGACGACCAGGCCGCACACGAGCAGAGCGAGGAACATCTTCACCGACCTCCTCGCTGCGTCCCGTAGCCGGCACGGCCGGCCGAACCGAATACAACCTGCATATGCATCGCCTCAGCCGCGGCACGGTCCGGAAAATTCCGGAC
>NZ_JBHJQI010000192.1:0-12781 GCF_042262805.1 Streptomyces sp. NPDC056361 | reverse complement strand
CCAGCGGGCCGGGGGGACACGTGCGTACGGAGGGGCTCACGCGTAGCGGTAGATCCTGCTGTGGTCGAACATCTCCGCCGGCGTCACGCCCCAGGGCGCCATCGGCTGGTGGCGGGCCGCGACCTTGCGGTACTGCGCGTCGCCCAGCGGAGGCGGCTCCGCGGGCAGGTAGGCGGCGCCGGGGTTGCGCTGCTGCCACCGCGACCAGACCAGGTCGACGAACGAGTGGTGCAGCCAGAAGACCGGGTCGTTCACGGAGCCGCCGCCGAGCATCAGCCCGCCGACCCAGCGGTGCACCCGGTTGTGGATCCGGAACCGCTCGTTGCCCCGGCCCGGCGCCCAGCCCTCCAGGCGGTTGCGGAAGCCGGAGGCGCTCGTCGAGTTCCAGGGCGCCACGTCGTACACCCGCTCCCGCATCACCTCGTCGAGCTGTGCCGCCGTCGGGAGGGGGATCGGGTCGCGGGGGCGGCCGAAGTCCCTGGTCAGGAACCGGGTCTCGGTCATGGCGTACGTGATGTTCCACCGTCCGCCGGAGTGGGCGAACGGGCCGGTCATCACCTGGAGGTCGGCGCGGCGGCCGTTGCCGCCCATGAAGTCCTCGCCCCAGATCGAGGACGCCGGGCTGTTGTCGCGGGTCCAGTCCCAGTACGGCACGGAGACCGTCGGGTCGACGCGGCGCAGGGCCCGCTCGAACTCCAGCAGGAACCTGCGGTGCCAGGGCAGGAAGCTCGGCGTCATGTGGGCGATCCGGAGCCGGCCCTCCCCGTCGGCCGAGTAGTAGTCGATGTGGGTGCGGACGAAGTCGTCGTACACACCCGTCCTCTTGAGCTCCAGGACGGCGGCGACGAACTTCCGGCGCTCGGCGCCGGTCAGGTCGCGCTGGTTCTTACGCGTGTACACCACGCGGGCTCCCTCCCGTCGGGTCGGTGTGGACGCCGTGGGCGCCGGCGAACCGGGAGAGCCGGGAGGTGCCCAGCTCGTCCACGGCCGCGCGGGTGGCCTCCAGCGGCGTAGGGCAGGACTCGTAGTGGTCGATCGGGGTGACGTAACCGCCGTCGGCGCAGCGCATCAGGTGCAGCGGCCGGCCGTCGACGAGCGCCACGGGGCCGCCGTCCGGGCCGGTGAAGCCGAGCAGGCGGCGGCCGGCGTACATCTCGTCGAAGGCGTGCGGGTCGCGCGGGGCGCCCGACGGCGGGCGGGCCGCGATGCGGCCGAGGGCGCCGCCCGTGAAAGCGGTGACGGCCAGAGCGAAGAGGGACCGCAATGCGACGCGGCGCGGGACGATCATGAGTGATCTCCTGGTGGTCGGCTAATGCCCTCAGGGCACAACGATGAAAACCCGCGTTCGTTGCGGCGGAAATGCCAGCGGCGTGAATGTCGGCCGTTCGAGTGAAAACGGCGCGGGGAAAGGGTGGTTGGAGCACTAGCATCCGATTCATGACCACTTCCAACGTCGTTTCCTCGGCGCGCAGCGCCTCTCCGCTGGGAACTCTCACGGTGATTCCGTGGTCCAGCGAGCCCTCCGCCGACTCGGCCGGCACGCCGTTCCTCATGGCGTACTCGCTCGGCGACGGCCGGGACGGGCCGGAGGCCGGTCAGCAGGCGATGAAGGCGGCCCTGGAGTCGATGGGCCTGTCCGTCGGCGACCGGCTCTTCGACCTGGAGAAGGACGCCGGGATCAACGCCACGCTGCTCGTCGAGGGCGGCTCGGCCGTCCTCAACATGCCCTTCCTGAAGGTGCAGTGCCCGGTGCCCGACGAGTGGCAGAAGGCCGCCGGCGAGCGCGGACAGGTCTACCTCATCTGCTCCGTGCGCCCGTGGCCCGAGGCGGTCCCCGGCCGGCCGGTCGACGAGGCGCGGCTGCGGGCCTTCGTCTCCGACGAGGAGATGCTCGCGGACAGCGCCCACGTCCTGATGCCGGTCCGCCGCCTCCAGGGCTGAGCGGGAAGGGGGTCGCGCCATGGCGACGGTCAACGTACGGGGCGGGGTGCCGGGGCAGCGGCAGGAGGAGGCCCCGCGGGAGACCGCGGGGGCGACGCACGGCGCGAGCCGGGCCTTCGCCTGGATGCTGGTGATCACCGGGGCGGCGGGCGTGCTCTCCGGCTGGGTGATCACGATCGACAAGTTCAAGCTCCTGGAGGACCCCGGCTTCCAGCCCGGGTGCAGCCTGAACCCGGTCGTCTCCTGCGGCAACGTCATGAAGAGCGAGCAGGCGGCGGTCTTCGGCTTCCCCAACCCGATGCTCGGGCTCGTCACGTACGCCGTCGTCGTCGCCGTCGGGGCCGGGCTGCTCGCCGGGGCCCGCTACCGGGGCCGGCTGTGGCTCGGCCTGAACGCCGGGATGCTGTTCGGCGTGGGCTTCTGCGGCTGGCTGATGTACCAGTCGCTGTACGAGATCAACGCGCTCTGCCTGTGGTGCTGCCTGGCGTGGGTCGCCACCATCGTCATGTTCTGGTACGTCACCGCGCAGAACGTCCGCAACGGCGTCCTGCCCGCCCCGGCCGGGCTGCGGACCTTCTTCGGCGAGTTCGCCTTCGCCCCGCCCGTCCTGCACATCGGAATCATCGGGATGCTGATCCTGACCCGGTGGTGGGACTTCTGGACGAGCTGACGTGAACCCCCTCCTCTCCTGGCCGCGGGCCGCACCGACCGTGCTGCTCGCGGCCCTTCTCGTGCTCCTGCTCGTGCCCGACCGGCTCGCGCCCGGGGACCGGTACACCGGCGGCCGGGCCGCGACGGCGCCGGATCCCGAGCCGCTGCCGGGGGTGCCGTCCGGGTTCTTCACCGGCTCCGACGAGGCCGGGGTGCGGCGGATCGCCGGGGTGCAGGCCTGGCTCGGCGGCGACGCGCTGAGCGTCGGGCACACGTATCTGCCGGGCGACCGCTGGTCCAACATCGAGGGGCACCCGGCGCTCTTCGGGCCGTGGGCGCGCTGGAAGGCGGAGCGGCCCGGGCGCCTCTTCGTACTGAACGTGCCGCTGCTCGACCGCAACGAGGCGGGGCTGCCGGACGCCGAGGTGCGGGCCGGACTGCGGCGCGGCGCCGCGGGCGACTTCGACGGGCACTTCCGCGTGCTGGGGGAGCGGCTCGTGGAGCACGGCCTCCGGGACGCGGTCCTGGTCCTGGGCTGGGAGATGAACGGCACCACGTACAGCCATCGCTGCGGGCCCGACCCGACGGCCTGGAAGGCGTACTGGCGGCGGGTGGTGGGGGCGCTGCGGGGGGTGCCGGGGCAGCGGTTCCGGTTCGACTTCACCCCGAGCCGGGGGCTCGACGCCGTGGCGTGGCCGCGCTGCTACCCCGGGGACGACGTCGTCGACATCATCGGCATGGACGCCTACGACCAGCCGGCGGGGGTGTCCTTCGAGGAGCAGGTGACCGAGGAGTACGGGCTCGAGCACCACGTGCGGTTCGCGGCGGCGCACGGGAAGCCGGTCTCGTACCCGGAGTGGGGGCTCTTCCGGAACGGGGACAACCCGGTGTACGTCCGGGGGATGCTCGACTGGTTCGCGGCGCACCGGCCGGTCTACCAGACGGTCACCGACTACTGTCCGCACGGAGTGTGGGGGTGCGCGGACAATCCGGAGTCGGCGCGGATCGTCAGGCGCGCCCTGGGGGCGCCGTCAGGCCGCTCCTGAGGGTGTCGACCGTGCGGTTCAGGAGGGCCGGCAGGTCGTCGGCGCGGTCGCGCTCGGCCCAGTAGACGGCCGCCTCGCGCAGCGCGCCGAGGGCCGCCGCCGTGAAGATCCGTACCTCCAGGTCGTCGGCGTCCCGGCCGGTCCGCTCGGCGACGGCGCGGGCGAGGCGGCGGCCGGTCGCGGCGGTGGTCTCGGTGAGCCGGGCGCGTACGGACGGGATCTCCACCATCAGCCGGGCGCGCAGCCGGGCCGCCTCGGGGTCCTCCGCGAACGCGGTGCGGACGGCTTCGAGGACGACGGCGCGGAGGGATTCCAGGGGCTCCTCGCCGGCCGGGCGGGCGCGGAGCCGGGCCTCCATGACGGCGTCGTTCTCGTCGGTGAGGACGATGTCCTCGCGGACCGGGAAGTAGCGCACGACGGTGGAGACGGAGACCTCGGCGGCCTCGGCGATCCGGTCGAGGGTGGCGGCGTCCCAGCCCTGCTCGGCGGCGAGCCGGTAGGTGGCCTTCCGGATCGCCGCGCGGGTCTTCGCCTTCTTGCGTTCGCGGAGGCTCGGGAGAGGGCTGGGTTCGGCGGCCATGGACGGCATTGTCCCCGGTCAGGAGTGCTGGTAGGCGACCAGCGAGATGCCGACGTAGTGGACGATGAAGGCCGCGAGGGTCAGCGAGTGGAAGACCTCGTGGAAGCCGAACCAGCGCGGGGACGGGTTCGGGCGCTTCATGCCGTAGATGACGCCGCCCGCGCTGTAGAGCAGTCCGCCGACGATGACGAGGACGAGGACGGCGATGCCGCCCGCACGCATGAAGTCGGGCAGGAAGAAGACCGCGGCCCAGCCCATCGCGATGTAGCAGGGCGTGTACAGCCAGCGGGGCGCGCCGACCCAGAAGACGCGGAAGGCGATGCCGGCCGCGGCCGCCGCCCAGACCGCCCACATGAGCGGCTTCGCCGTGGAGTCGGGGAGCAGCAGCAGGGTGAGCGGGGTGTAGGTGCCCGCGATGATCAGGAAGATGTTGGCGTGGTCGAGGCGCCGGAGGACGGCCTCGCCGCGCGGTCCCCAGTTCCCCCGGTGGTAGAGGGCGCTGATGCCGAAGAGCAGGCAGGCGGTGAGGACGTAGATCCCGCAGGCGATCCGGGCGCGGGGCGAGTCGGAGAGGGCGACGAGGGCGAGGCCCGCGACGATCACGGCGGGGAACATGCCCGCGTGCAGCCATCCTCTGAGCCGGGGCTTCGTCGGGAGCGACGTCGGTCGCTCTAGCGGGGTCACTTCCGGCGTGGCTGCAGTCATGGAAACGAATCGTACCTACGCCCCCGTAGGTGTCGGATACGAGTGGCGATGCTCACGTGTGCACCCCCCTGGACATATGGGCGGATCCATCGGATGATCAAATGAGTGCGGTCGGCACCGGATGAGCAGCTACGAAGCATCCGGGTCGCGGCCCCCACGGGGCAGACACCTAAAAAACCCCTCAACAAGGAGCAATCGTGGCGCGCGACAACGCGGCTCCCACCACCGTCCCCACCCAGCACCAGGCGCTCGTCTCCTGGGTGAACGAGATCGCCGAGATCACCCAGCCGGACGCCATCGTCTGGTGCGACGGGTCCGAGGCCGAGTACGAGCGCCTGTGCGAGGAGCTCGTCGCCAAGGGGACCTTCACGAAGCTCGACCCGGTCAAGCGCCCGAACTCGTACTACGCCGCCTCCGACCCGACCGACGTCGCGCGCGTCGAGGACCGGACCTTCATCTGCTCCGAGAAGGAGGAGGACGCGGGCCCGACCAACCACTGGAAGGCCCCGGCCGAGATGAAGGAGCTCTTCGCGGGCTCCGAGGGCATCTTCCGCGGCTCCATGCGCGGCCGCACCATGTACGTCGTGCCCTTCTGCATGGGCCCGGTCGGCTCCCCGCTCTCCGCCATCGGCGTCGAGATCACCGACTCCGCGTACGTCGCCGTCTCGATGCGCACCATGACCCGCATGGGCCAGGCCGTCCTCGACGAGCTGGGCACCGACGGCTTCTTCGTCAAGGCCGTCCACACCCTCGGCGCCCCCCTGGAGGAGGGCCAGGAGGACGTGCCGTGGCCCTGCAACTCCACCAAGTACATCTCGCACTTCCCCGAGACCCGCGAGATCTGGTCGTACGGCTCCGGCTACGGCGGCAACGCCCTGCTCGGCAAGAAGTGCTACGCGCTCCGCATCGCGTCCGTCATGGCGCGTGACGAGGGCTGGCTCGCCGAGCACATGCTGATCCTCAAGCTGACCCCGCCGCAGGGCGAGGCCAAGTACGTCGCCGCCGCGTTCCCGTCGGCCTGCGGCAAGACCAACCTGGCCATGCTGGAGCCGACGATCTCCGGCTGGACCGTCGAGACCATCGGCGACGACATCGCCTGGATGCGCTTCGGCGAGGACGGCCGCCTCTACGCGATCAACCCCGAGGCCGGCTTCTTCGGCGTCGCGCCCGGCACCGGCGAGCACACCAACGCCAACGCCATGAAGACCCTCTGGGGCAACTCGGTCTTCACCAACGTCGCGCTCACCGACGACGGCGACGTGTGGTGGGAGGGCATGACCGAGGAGCAGCCCAAGCACCTCGTCGACTGGAAGGGCAACGACTGGACGCCGGAGTCCGAGACCCCGGCCGCCCACCCCAACGCCCGCTTCACCGTGCCGGCCGCGCAGTGCCCGACGATCGCCCCGGAGTGGGAGGACACCAACGGCGTCCCGATCTCCGCGATCCTCTTCGGCGGCCGCCGCGCCTCCGCCGTCCCGCTGGTCACCGAGTCCTTCGACTGGAACCACGGCGTCTTCCTCGGTGCGAACGTCGCCTCCGAGAAGACCGCCGCCGCCGAGGGCAAGGTCGGCGAGCTGCGCCGCGACCCGTTCGCCATGCTGCCGTTCTGCGGCTACAACATGGGCGACTACATGGCCCACTGGGTCAAGGTGGGCGCGAACGCCGACGCCGCGAAGCTGCCGAAGATCTACTACGTGAACTGGTTCCGCAAGAACGACGCCGGCAAGTTCGTCTGGCCCGGCTTCGGCGAGAACAGCCGCGTCCTGAAGTGGATCGTCGAGCGCCTCGACGGCAAGGCCGAGGGCGTCGAGACCCCGATCGGCATCCTGCCGACCCCGGAGTCCCTCGACACCGAGGGCCTGGACCTGCCGGCCGAGGACCTGGAGTTCCTCCTCAAGGTCGACCGCGACGTGTGGCGCGAAGAGGCCGCCCTCGTCCCCGACCACCTGAACACCTTCGGCGACCACACGCCGAAGGAGCTGTGGGACCAGTACAACGCGCTCGTGGAGCGCCTCGGCTAGTCCCTCCCGAACTCGTGGTGGGCTGCCCCGAAACACCGCCCTGACCAGTGGGGTCACGACGGTCCATCACGACGCAACCGGCCCCCGGAGCCCCCTCAGGCTCCGGGGGCCGGCGCATGTCCGGCTACAGGATCGGCTGGTCGGCCTCGACGGTGGCGATGGCGCGGCGGCAGGCGTCACGGAACGCCTCGAACTGTCCGTTCGACTGGTTCCAGGTCGACGCGCGCTTCGAGCGGGAGCTGGAGTCGCCGAAGAGGCTCTGGCGCAGCTCCGTCGTCATCTCGATCTGGGCGCCCTTGCGGAGCATCGTGAGGTTGCACGGGTTGGTGACGTGGCTGCCGTTGAAGTCCTCCAGGCGGACGGAGTACCTGGGGTCGAAGGCGTCGACCGCCGGGAATCCGGCCCGGTTGATCTCGTACACCAGCGCCGCGCGGAAGTCGGCGTTGAGGCCGCCGACGACGGCGAGCCGGGGGTCGCTGCTCGGCGGCCAGACCATCGTCTCCGGCATGCCCAGCTGGTTGTACTGGCAGCCGTGCAGCGACAGCACGTTGAGGTGGCTCGCGGCGAGCGACAGCGCCACGTGGTCGTCGCAGTTCTTCGAGGTGACGTGCAGCGCCTTGTTGCCCGAGGAGAGCAGGCCCTCGAACAGGAAGTAGTCGTGCGTGGTCGGCAGGATCGGGGCGGAGGTCGGCGTGATGTCGCCCGGGTTGTAGCCGGCGATGCCCAGGGCGAGTTCGCTCGTGCCGATCTCGATGCCGCCGCCGTGCAGCGCGAGGACCGCCGTGCGCGGGAACGCGGCCTTGGCGCCCAGGTCGGCGTCGATCTTCTCGTGTCTCTTGAAGCGGCGGCCGTACGCGGTGCCCTCGACCAGGGCCGGGTCCTTGTACAGCGCGGTGTTCGAGGGGTACTCCAGGTCCTCGGCGAACGCCGGGGCCGCGGCGGCGAGCTGGCCGAGGACCGGGGCGCCGGCGGTGGCGGCCGCGGCGAGCGCGGTGAGGACGGTGCGGCGGGACGTGGGGCGCTGAGCGAATGTCATGCTCGGAACATAATCGATCTTGGTGTCGCCGATCAGCGATTTCTCTCCTCCAGGTAGCGCGTGTGCGTCTGCTGGCGCAGCGCCTCCGCCTCGTGCAACTCGTCGGCGATCACCGACGCCTCGTCGCGCAGCGCCGACAGCTGGCGCTCCAGGTGCCGTTCCGGCGGCTCCGCGCCCGGGGTGACACGGGACCACCACCGGGTCCGCACGAAGGTGTCGACGGCCTCCGGGACGTCCTGGCGGACCGCGCGGGCCAGCACGTGCAGCTGCTCCGGGTCGCTCACCCAGCCCGGCGCGAGCAACGCCTCCAGGAGGTCCTCCAGTTCGGCGACCCGCTCGCGTACGGCCGACGGCAGCTCCACCTCGGCCAGATAGCCGCGCAGGGTCGCGAAGTCCTCCCGCAGGGCGTCCAGTTGCTCGTCCGCGCTGGGGAAGTCCGGGGTGTCGGGGCGTTCGGGCGGTGCGATCAGCGCCCCCGCCCCGTACAGGGCCGCGACGACGACCGGCCACAGCGGGCCCGCCGCACCGGTGAGGGCGAGCACGAGACCGGCCAGGCCGCAGGCGCAGCCGGTCAGGTTCTTGCGGGACTCGGCGTACCGCAGGAGGCGGTTACTGGTAGCCACGGATCTCCTCGAAGGCGCCGTCCAGCGACCCCTGGGTGGCGTCGAAGAGCTTCCCGCCCGTCAGGTCGGCGAGGTGACCGAGCTCGTCGCGGTCGGAGTCCCCGAAGAGGATCGGGAAGACCGGGGTGCGCCGCTGCTCGGCCGGGAGGGAGCGGTAGAAGGTCTCGAAGGCGGCGGCCGGGTCGCCGTCGGTGTTCTCGCCGTCCGTCATGAGGACGACCGAGGTGAAGGTGTCGGCGGGGGCCTCGCCCAGGAAGCGGTACGCCTCCCGGACGCTGGAGTAGATCGCGGTGCCGCCGGAGGCCGTGAGGCCGCGGGCGTCGGACCTGATGGCGTCGAGTGCGGCCTTCGGCGAGGCCGGGTCGACCGTGTGCGTACGGACCTCGTCCTGCTTCACGGTCGAGCCGAAGGGCATCAGGGTGACCTCCTCGCGGTCCCGGAAGTCGCCGGTCAGCTCGGCGAGCGCCGCCTTCAGCCGGTCGAGCCGCTCGCCGCTCATGGAGCCCGACGTGTCGAGGACGTACACCGTGCGGGAGGGCCTGCGCAGGGTGTTGTCGTACGCGTCGAGGAGGCCGTCGGCGACCGCCCGGCTGCCGGGGAACGGCAGCTCGCGCCGCTGGTCCCGGGCGAGCGCGGCCGCCGGCTCGACCCCGGCGACGACCGGGCGGCGCAGGGTCGTCTCCGTGATCCGCCGCTGGGCGGCCGGGGTGCGCAGGTAGGCCGTGAGCCGCCCGGCGGCGTCCTTCGCCTCGGGGCGGGCCGAGGTCAGCAGGGTGAGCGGGTAGTCGGCGGTGACGACCCCGTCGGACGGCCGGATGACGGTCAGCTTCCCGGGCGCGGAGAGCAGGACCGACTCGTAGTTGACGAGCGCGTCGACGTCGGTGCGGCGGGCGTACGCCGCGGCCAGCCAGCCGGAGGAGCCCGAGGTCAGCTTCTGGCCCGCGAAGAACCCCTTCAGGCGGGGCGTGGCCTTGGTGACGTCCTGCTGGGTGAGGGCCGACTGGGCGCCGGACAGGCCCGACGCGACCGAGACGAGCGCGGAGAAGCCGGAGTTGGAGCGCTTCGGGTCCGTCATCCCGTACGTCAGCTTCCCGTCGGCGACCGCCTCGTGCAGCTGCGACCAGGTGACCTTCGCCGGATCCCAGCCGAGCCGCGCGACGGCGGCGGGTCGGACGCCGAGCGCCACCGGCGAGGCCATCACCGGCGTCTCGCCGGTGATCTTCCCCGCGGTGTCCGGTCGGAGCCTGAGGTAGTCGTTGGAGGAGAGCCACACCGCGTCGAACGATTTGTCCGCCTCGCCGGACGCGATCCGGCCGACGGCGTCCAGGGTCCCCGCGTAGGTGGGGCGGACGGTGATCCCGGTCGCCTTGCGGGCCTCTTCGAGCACCGGCTCCATGTCGGCCAGTTCGGAGGAGGCGAGGACCCGGAGGGTGCCGGGCGCGTAGTCCTGGCCGTGCCGGTCGACGGGGCCGCCCTGGCCGTCGGCGGTGCTGTCGTCGGCGGTGGAGCAGGAGCTGCCGGTCGCCGTCACGAGCACGGCGAGGGCGAGGCCGGCGATCGTCCGGGCCAGGACGCGGGGGCGGACGGAGCGCGTCCGGGCCGGGAAGCGGGGGCGGGCGGGGTGCGTCATGCCGGGCCGCCTTCCAGCGCGCCGGTGCGGCGGCTGCGGGACAGGTGGGCACTGGCCTCCTGGAGCTCGGCCGTCAGGGACTCGACCGTCGCCGCCATGGACTCCGTCGCCTGGACCTTGTAGGTGTCGATGGCGTCGAGCGTCCGGTAGATCTGCTGGAACGCGGTGCGCAGCGTCTCCGCGCCCACCGCCGGGTCGGCGGCGATCCGCTGGATCTCGCCGGCCTGGGTGGCCAGCATCTCGGCGTTGCCCCGGATCAGGTCCTCGGTCGTCGACCGCAGTACGTTCACCTGCTCGGTCACCTTGCGCTGGTTCTCGAGCGCGGAGGCGAGCATCACCGCGATCCGCAGTGCCGACAGGGTGGTCGTCGCCGCCCGGTCCACGCCCTTGATCAGCTCGTCGTTGTTGCGGCGGACCACGTCCATCGCCAGGTATCCCTGGGCGCAGACGGCGAGTTGGGTGAGCAGGTCCTGGTGCTTCTGCCGGACAGGGAAGAGGACGTCGGCGCGGAGCGCGTCCGCCTGGGCCGGGTCCGGGGTGAGGGCGATGCGCTCCTCCACCGCGCCGTCGAGGGCCTCGGTGAGCACCGCGTACTCCTGGAGCTTGCCCATGGTCTCCCACAGCCGGCCCCGCTCGGTCTGCAACGCAGCGTTGTCGCGGCGCAGTTCGTCCTGGCCGCCGCGGAGCGACCCGACGATGCGGTTCAGAGTGGCCTGCGAGGAGGCGTACTTGGCGACGTGGTCGCGGAACCTGTTCCCGCCGGGCAGCTTGGCGAGGAGGCGGCGGGCGCCCTTGCCGGGAGCGTCCCGGGGATCCAAGTCCTCCACTGTGCGGCGGAGTTCGACGAGGGAGGTGCCGACCCGGGCCTGGGCGTCCCCGCCGCCCTGGCCGAGCGAGCGGACCGTGCGGTCCAGCATCCGGTTGGACTGCTGGGCGGCGGAGCGCATCTCGCCGGCGCCGAGCGCCGCGATCTCGCCGATGCGGCCCGCGAACTCGGGGGAGCGCGGGTCGAGTCCGGACAGCGAGCCGACGTACTCGGCGGCCCGGCGGGACATCTCCGTGACGACGGACTCGTCGAGCGGCACGAGGCCGGAGGCCTGCTCGGCACGGACGACGGGCACGGGCTCGGGCGGTGTGAGGACGAGCGGGGCGTCCTGCTCGGGCGGGGTCAGGGCCATCGTCCTTCTCGGGTCCTCGGGTGTGGTCATGCGGTGTCCCCCTGGTCGCGGGCCCGCAGCGCCATCTCGTGCAGCACCACGCTGGTGGGCACGGGCGCCTGGCGGACTCCGCTCAGTGTCTGGTTGAGGTATGCGGAGTGGCCGTTCGTGGCGGTGGTGAACTCGCTCGCCGCGCCCTGCGGCCGGAAGCCGTGGCGGACCGCGAGCCTGCGCAACTCGGGGTCGGTGGAGAGGAGTTCACCGAGCGCTCGGCCGTTCTCGGTGAGCGGGACGAGCGTGTGGTCGCTGTTGACCGTGGTGTCCGGGTAGAGGACGACGAGGTCGCCCATGGGGCGGCCCGCGAGCAGCTGGGCGGCGACCTGGGACTCGTACACGAGGACGAGCGGGTTGCCGACGCCGCTGACGAAGTCCCTGAAGGGGCCGTCCGACGAGGTCTGCTGGGCGCCCTGCACCTGGACCAGCTTGCGCAGTAGGGGCGCGGTGCGGGTGACGGCGGCCTTGTCGCCCGCGACCCGTCCGCCGTCCGCGACGTAGCTCGCGGCGGCGAGGTAGAGGGCGCCGGAGTTGGAGGCGACCGGGTCGGTGGAGGCGATGAAGAGGGTGCCGCTCAGTTCGGCGTGGCCGGCCGAGCCCTTGAGCTGCTGCCAGGTCCGGTCGGCCCGGGCCGCGGCCAGGTAGGCGTCCATCTTCAGGGTGCCGCTCGTCCCGCGCGGGCCGAGGGTCGCCAGGCCGTTGTCGGCGAGGACCCGGGCGGCGGCGCTGTGCGCGACGACGACGAGCGGCGAGTAGAAGGGCCGCAGCGGCGCCGTGGCCGCCTTGTCCTTGGCCTTGGCCGCGGCCTTGGCGCGCAGCTCGTCGGCCGGCCCCTTGGAGGAGGGGAAGGCGAAGTCGTAGCCGTCGAGGGGCAGTTCCTCCATGTCCCAGGACCCGGAGGTCTCGGTGCCCACGGTGAAGCCCTTGTCGGCCAGGGTCTTCACCACTTGGGGGTCGGTGAAGAACTCGGCCTTCTCCGACCCGATGACTCCTCGCACGGTCTTCGTTGCCGTGTCTGTGTCCTTGTCGCCGCCCGTCACGAGGACGGCGGCCACGCCGCCGAGGAGCAGGACGGCCAGGACGATTCCCAGGATGCGTCTCACGCGGGCAGAGTGCTCGCGGAAACCCACATTCCAGGGGGAGTCGGGTGTACGGCGGGTGAAGTGCCGATCCCGGTACCGAACCGGAGCGGGGCGCGCCGCATCCGGGGGGTTCAGGGTGGTACCGGGTCGCAGGTGTTCCGGGGGTTCCGGTACGACGGCCTGAGGCGGACCGGCCGAGGTCGGCCGGTCGGGTGGGCGCCCTGTTGGGTGGCGCCCGGTCCGCGCGGTTCGTGC
>NZ_JBHJQI010000191.1:0-12847 GCF_042262805.1 Streptomyces sp. NPDC056361 | reverse complement strand
GGGCCGTGCCCGATCGGGCACGGCCCCTTCTCGTCGTTCCGGGAGCGGGGTCAGCGGTCCAGGACGGCCGCGAACACCTCGGTCAGGACCTGCTCCGGGTCCTCGGCGGCCTCCGTGGCGCGGTAGGCGACGTGCCCGTCCGGGCGGACCAGGAGCGCGCCGGCGCCGGTGATCTGCCGGACGGCCGCCCAGCCGCCGTCGACGTCCTCGTAGTCGCCGCCCTCGCCGATGCGGGCCGTGGCGACCGGGACGGAGTACTTCTCCGCCACGCGCTCGGCCGCCTCCGCCCACGGCGTCCCCTCGGGGCCGGTGAGCAGCACGTAGCCGCTGGTGCCGGTGAGGTCGATCGTGGAGAGGAGCTCGCCGTCCCGGCTGATCCAGGCGTGCGGCACCCGGTGGCCGGGGCGGGACGTCGGCACGTGCACGTTCCGCATCGGGACCCGGGCCGGCCGCTCGGTGCCGTCGGGGACGAGCGCGCCCTCCTCGTAACCGAAGCCCACCTCCATGTCGAGCGACTGGCAGCCGCCCCGGTGGGTGTGGAAGATCTCCAGCGCCCGGGCCCGCACGGTGTCGCCGTTCTCGGACGGGTCGAAGTACGCCTCCAGGCGCTGGAGACGGCGGCCCGCGGGGATGTTGTGGCCGGCGCCGATGGCGTCGATGACCACCTGGTGGTGGCTCGCGGCGGACACGGCCCAGTCGACGTTCTCGCGGCCCACGGGCCGGCGCTCGGCCTCGTAGGTGTCGATCAGGCTGTCCGGCGAACCGCCGTTGACGACCGCGGCCAGCTTCCACGCCAGGTTGTGGGCGTCCTGGATGCCGGTGTTGAGGCCGAGGCCGACGGCGGGCGGCTGGCGGTGCGCGGCGTCGCCGGCGATCAGCACGCGGCCGACGCGGTAGCGGTCGGCGAGGTGGGCGTGCACGATCCAGTCGGTGACCTTGTGGACCTCGATCTCCAGCTCGGGCAGGCGCAGCAGCTCGCGGATGCGCGGGACGACGGTCTCGGCGTCCCAGCGTCCGGGCGGGCCGGGCGCGAAGTGCAGGCCCCACTGCTCGCAGGCCTTGCCCCAGCTCGGTCCCATCTCGATGAGGTTGCTGGAGAGGTCGGGGTCCTCCGGGCTGAGGAAGTGGGTGATGAGCGTGCCCTCCTCCCACCACTCGGACAGGTCGGCGGTGAAGTAGGCGGTGGTGGTGTTGACGAGTCCGGGCGGGCCTTCCTGCTTGATGCCGACCTGGGGGCCGACGAAGCGGCCGCCGTCGGCGCCTATCAGGTACTGCGCCTTGACGGTGGTGACCTCGCCGGTGTCGACGTTCCGCACCTCGGCGAGGACGTGGTCGCCCTCGTCGGAGAAGGTGGTCAGCTCGTGGTGGAAGAGGATCCGGCCGGGGCTGCGGTTCTCCGCGTGGCGGCGCAGGATCGGCTCCAGCCACATCTGCGGCAGCTTGGCCGGCAGGACGGGGCCGACCTCCTCGTAGCTCTCGCGCAGTTCGCCGCCGCCGAAGGCGTCCATCTCGTGGATCAGGCGGCGGTCCATGGGACCGTCGCCCGCGAGCGTGGTCTGCCAGCGCACCTTGCCGAACATCTCCAGCGGTGCCGCCTCGGCGAGCACGTCGTCGGCGATCCCGTGCTGCCGGAAGATCTCCATCGTGCGCTGGTTGAGATAGTGCGCCTTCGGAATCCTCGACGTGTCCGGGTGCCGTTCCACCAGCAGATGGTCGACGCCCTGGTCGGCCAGGAAGACGGAGGCGGACAGACCGCATCCGCCACCGCCCACGATCAGGACCGGAACCTCGATTGTCCCCATGTTCGCCCTTCCAGAAATATCGACGGATGCATTGCCGTCGCAGCCTGGCAAAGGGCTCTTCAGGGCCGGTCAAGAACGACTGGACCCGGCCCGCACGCACGCACGCCGGCCGGTCACGGGGGTGACCGGCCGGCGGTGGGGGTGCGGACGCGCGGGGGTCAGCCGAGCCAGACCCCGTCGCGCATGAGGCCGCGGCCGGCCAGTTCGTTCGCCTCGCGCCAGGCCTGGGTGCGCTGCGGGATGATGCGGAAGTACTGGTAGGGCTGGTCGAGTTCGCGCGGGTCGAAGCCGGTCTTGGCGGCGAAGGCGTCGCCGGCCTCCTGGCCGAGCGCGTCGACGTCCACCGGCTCGGCGACGCCGTCGACGATCACGACGTCGCGGGTCGGGCCGAGGCCGAGGCGCACCCGGCCGTCGGCGAGGAGGTTGCGGCCGGTGATCGAGGCGCGCGGGGTGGAGATCAGGAACGCGGCGCCGTCCCAGAGGTACGAGAGGGGGATGAGGTGGACCCCGCCCTCGGCGCCGGACGTGGCGACCCACAGGTCGACGTCGTTCTCCAGCCTGGCGCGGGTGTCCTTGAGCCGCTCCTCCAGTCCACGCGGTGGCATGTCGGTCATGCTTCCTCCATCGATGTCACGGAGCCTCCCCGTCCGGGGAGGGCTCGTTCGGTTGTCGGTCCGGCCCGGTGGGCAGCGTGGCCGCCACGGCCGCCAGCGCCCTGACGGCCGCGCGCACACTGATCATGTCGTGTGACCGGTGCGCCACGAAGCGGACATGGCCGTTCGGCAGCGGAAGAACGCGAACTCCGTGTCCGGCGAGGCGTGTTGCGCAGTCGTCGGCGGCGAGGCCGGCGAGTCGGGCCATGACCATGTTGGTCGGTCGCGGGGGGCGCATCACCTCGGCGCCGGGCACCGCGGCGAGGCCGTCGGCGAGCACGGCGGCCTTCTCGTGGTCGGCGGCGAGGTCGGGCAGCCGCCCGAGCGCCACCAGGGCGGGGGCCGCGACGATGCCCGCCTGATGCAGGGAGCCGCCGAGCCAGGTGCGCGCCTCCCGTGCGTGCGCGAGGTAGGCACGCGTTCCGCAGAGGAGTCCGCCGACCGGGCCGCCGAGTCCCTTGGAGACCGAGAAGGACACGCTGTCGGCGGGTCCGGCGAGTTCGGCGGGCGGGACGCCGAGGGCCACGGCCGCGTTGGCGAGGCGGGCGCCGTCGAGGTGGAAGTGCGCGCCGTGCCGGTGGGCGAGGTCGGCCACGGAGCGGGTCGCGGCGGCGTCGATGGCGTTGCCGGAGCGCATCATGCTGGTGTTCTCCAGGCACACCACGGTCGGCCGGTCCCGCGGGCCCGCGGCGAGCAGCGCGGTCAGGGCGTCGGGGTCGGGCAGGCCGTCGGGGCCCTGCGCGACGGGCACGAGGTCGATCCCGCCGAAGCGGCGCAGGCCGTCCGCTTCGAGGAAGGCCATGTGGGTGTCGGCGCCGGCGATCACCCGGGGCGGCGGCGATCCGGGCGGGCCGGCCGCGGCGAGCGGGGCGACGAGGTTCGCCATCGTGCCGCTGGGCATGAGCAGCGCGGCCTCGGTGCCGAGGAGTCCGGCGACCGTCTCCTCCAGGAGGGCGACGGTGGGGTCGTCGCCGTACACGTCGTCGCCGACCCTGGCCCCGGCCATCGCGGCGCGCATCCGGGCGTCCGGCAGGGTGCGGGTGTCGCTGCGGAAGTCGAGCCGCGGCGAGGTGGCGGTCGCCATCGCCCGCTACCGTCCCGGCCGGTGGGCGACCCAGACGGCGCGGGGGCGGGTGTATCCCTCCACCGCGTGGAGGCCCAGTTCGCGCCCGTATCCGGACTGCCCGATGCCGGAGACGCTGACGGTCTCCTCGGTGTCGCCCCACGTGTTGGCCCACACCATGCCGGCGCGCAGGTCGCGGGTGAAGCGCTCGACCCGGTCGGCGTCCGACGTCCACACGGAGGCGGACAGGCCGTACGCGGTGTCGTGCGCGAGGGCGAGGGCCTCGGCGTCGGTGTCGAACGCGGCGACGGACAGCACCGGGCCGAAGACCTCCTCGCGCCAGGCGCGGCTGTCGGAGGGGACGTCGTCCAGGACGACCGGGTGGACGTGGAACCCGCCGTCGAGGTCGTGGCGGACGCCGGTGGCGGCGGGCGGCAGGAGGACCCGCGCGCCCTTCGCCGCGGCCTGTTCGACGATCTCGGCCGCGCGGTCGGCGGCGGCGCGGCTGATCAGGGGGCCGAGGTCGGTGGCGGGGTCCGCGGGCCGGCCGACCCGCAGGCCGGCGGCCAGCTCGGCCACGCGGTCGACGAACTCGCCGTGCACGGCGCGGTCGACGACGAGGCGGCTGCCGGCCACGCACATCTGGCCGGTGTTGCCGGTGAAGCCGGTGACGACGGCCCGGGCGGCCGCGTCGAGGTCGGCGTCGCGGAAGACCACCACGGGGCTCTTGCCGCCGAGTTCGAGCGAGACGGGCTTGAGGGCGTCGGCGCAGCGGCGTGCGACGTCCCGCCCGGCGGCGGTCGATCCGGTGAACGACACCATGCCGACGTCCGGGTGCCCGCACAGCAGCCGGCCGGTGTCGGCGCCGCCGTACACGCCGGTGAGCACTCCCTCGGGGAGCAGTTCGGCGGCGCGGTCGACGAGGCGGCGCAGCGAGAGCGGGGTCTCGGGTGCGGGCTTGACGACGACGGTGTTGCCGTACGCGAGGGCGGCGGCGATCTTCCACACGGCGAGGAGCAGCGGGTAGTTGTTCGGCGCGACGGCCGCGACGACGCCGACCGGCACGCGGTCGGTGTAGGTGCGCAGGCCGGGGCCGGAGGGGTGGGTCTCCCCCACCGGGTGGCGGGCGGCCGCGGCGAACCAGTCGAGCACGCGGGCGGCGAAGTCCACCTCCCCGAGCGCCCGTGCCGTCGGCTTGCCCGCGTTGCTCCGCTCCAGGGCGGCGAACACCTCGCGCTCGTCCCGCAGCAGGTTCGCGAGGGACCGGAGCAGGTCGCCGCGCCGGCCGGGGGCGGTGTCGGCCCATTCCCCGCGGAAGGCGGCGCCGGCGCGGGCGACGGCGTCGTCGACGCCGGTCTCGTCGGTGTCCTTCAGGCGGGCGAGGAGGCGCCCGGTGGCGGGGTCGAGGACGGCCCGTCCGGCCCGGGTCATCCGAGCACCCCGGCGTTTCCGGCGAGGCGGAGGTCCGCGTCGACGGCGGCGACCAGGCCGAGGAAGGCCTCGCGGCCGAGGCCGGGGCCGGCGCTGCCGAGGAGGCGGAGGTCGTAGCCGTCGGGGTGCTGCCACCAGGCGTCGCAGGCGCCGTACTCGGCGTCGACGTAGCCGAGGTGGAGGGGGCGGCCGCCGAGGTCGTGGAGTTCGTCGGTGGCGGGGTGCTTCTCGCGGGCGGGCGGGAACTCCAGGCGGCCGCCGCCGGTGCGCTGGGCGGTGAGGCGCAGTTCGGCGCCGGCCGGCGAGGCGTAGACGACCTCCAGTTCGCGGACGGCGGTGCCGTCGCCGAAGGTGGCGGCGCTCTCGGCGCGGAATCCGCCGGCGGTCACGGGCACGCCCTGGGCGGTGAGGAAGGCGGTGACGTCGGCGGTGGGGATCCAGTCGCCCTCGTGCTTCTTGTCGCGCCGGTGGAAGGAGAAGACGCCGGTGGGGACGGACACCATGTCGGCCCGGTGCCTGGCCCAGTAGCTCAGTTCGGCGAACGGGGTGGCGAGGATCCGTTCGGCGGCCTCCGGCACGGCCGGGCGCAGCGCGGCGAACAGGGCGACGAGTTCCTCGTCGGTGAACTCGCCTTCGAGTACGGAGAGTTCGACGGTGGTACGGGCCATCCGGGCGCTGCCGGCCGGGTGGCCGAGGTAGTCGGTGCCGAGCCAGGCGACGCGGCCCCCGCCGATCTCGTACGGCCGGGTCTCGCTGCCCCACAGGCAGGGGTGGTCGGCGGCGGGGAAGGCCCAGTCGTAGTGGAACTGCTTCAGGCGCAGCCGCCGGCCGCCGCCGGAGATCTCGGTGCGGTAGCCGGCCGGGTTGGCGTCGCTCCAGGGGGTGCGGCCCTCGGCCTCGACGCGTCCGGGGGGAGCCTCGCGGCGGAGGGTTCCGACGCTGGTGTCGCAGCCCGCGGGCAGGGCGGACGGCTGCCACACCACGAAGTTGCACCCGTCCTGGGCGTCCGCCTCCGCGAGCGCCGGCGGCACCGGGTCAAGGTCGGCGGCGCGCTCCAGGATCTGCCAGCGCCACGGGGGTACGGGACGGTTCACCATCACTCCTCGGTTCGGTTCTGAACTCCGCGAGGTGGTCGAGCCAGGCGGCGGAGGACGCGAGAAACATCCATTCGCCGACGCCCAGTTCGGCGCGGAGCGCGTCGGGCAGCGGCGGCAGGCCGAAGGGGGTGCCGAGTCCGTCGGCGAGTTCGGTCAGCCGCCGGACGTAGCGGGGGTCGGTGGGGGTGGGGAAGCCCTGCTTGCGGCGGTGCCGCACGGACTCGGGCATCAGGTCGGCGAGCGCTTCCTTGAGCAGGCCCTTGTGGGTGCCGGGCTTGTTGGTGTCCTTGAGGTGCTCGGGGCAGCGGAACGCCAGCTCGGTGAGGGCGACGTCCTGGAAGACGGGCCGGTCCTCCAGGGTGAAGGTCGACGAGGTGGCGTCGACCATGTCGTTGACGTAGACGAGGAAGCGCCGCATCAGGTGGTGCCGGCCGCGCTTGAGCGGCGACGCCGTCTTGATCGCCCGGTACTCGTCCATGGTGCGGGCCCACACCCGGTCGGTGACGACGCTCATGTCGACGTCGAGCTCGTGCGCCATCCAGCTCACGAGCCGCGCCCAGACGGGTCGTTCGTCGGCGTGCAGCCGGTGGGTGAGGTAGTGCCGGCCGTGGATGTACGTGGGGGCGAGCGGGTCGACGACGGGGAAGTAGCGGCCGTCCTGGTACCCCCAGAGCTCGTCGGCGCCGTGGCCCGAGTAGACGACCACCTTCCGGTCGGCGGCGATGGTGCCGTAGAGGTGGTGCATGGCGAGTTCGGCGCCGTGCAGGAGCGGCCGCATGAGCCGGGTGGGCAGGACGGGAACCAGGTCGGCGGCGGCGTGCCGGTCGAGGTCGCAGACGGTCAGCTTCACCCCCAGGTGTGCGGCGACCTCGGTGGCGTAGGCGACGTCGTCGCCGGAGCCGCCGATGCCGTCCTGGTAGCGGAGCACGTATCCGTCGAGGGGGACTCCGGCGGCGGTCAGGCCGGCGGCGATGGCCGTGCTGTCGACGCCGCCGCTGAGGACCGCGGCCCGGGGGACGTCGGACACGGACCGCTGCTCGATCGCCCGGTCGAACGCGGCCCTGATCTCCTCGGGTTCCACCAGGCCGTCCACGGACGCGGGGCGCCAGTACCGGTGGGTGCGGGTGCGTCCGCCGTCGGCCACCAGGTACTCGGCGGGCTGGAGGGAGCGGATGCCGCGCAGCCAGGTGTGGTCGTCGGCGGCGTCCATCCGGATCCACGAGCGCAGCAGGTACTCCTCGGCGTCGACCTCGGGGGTGATCAGGCCGGTGCGGAGCAGGACCTGCTGCTCGGACGCGAAGAGCAGGCCGCCGTGGGTGAAGGCGTAGAACAGCGGCTTGACGCCGAAGTGGTCGCGGGCCAGCACGACCCGGCCGGTCGTGGTGTCGTGCCAGGCGAGCGCGAACATGCCGTCGAGGGGCCGCAGCGCGTCCCCGGGGTCGTCCTCGCGGCAGACCTGCTGGAGGGCGAACTCGGTGTCGCAGCTGGTGCGGCGCGGCCACAGCGGCGGGGCGGGCGAGCGGGAGCCGTACACCTCGCCGTTGTGGACGAGGACGACGCGTCCGGTGGGGTCGGCCATCGGCTGGTCGCCGGCGTGGCTGCGGTCGCGGACGGCGAGGCGGGTCGCGCACAGCATGACGGTGCCGCACGCCGAGACGTAGGGGGCGCAGGCGCCTTCGCCGCGGTGCGCCATGGCCTCGGTCATGGTCCGGCCCAGCGCGTCGAGCCACGCGGGGTCCCGGCGGCCGTCGAAGCTGACGAAGCCCGCTACACCGCACATGTGCCACTCACCCAACCCGGCTGTCGTGTCCGGCCCTCCGGCGTCCGGGCCCGCTCCGCGGGGGCCGCCGGCTCCCGCCACACGCGCCACAGGCCGGCCAGGGCCTCGGTGAAGACGTGCTCGATGCCGTGGTGCCCGCCCTCGTGCTCGCGGTAGGCGTGCGGGACGCCGTGCGCGTCGAGGGCGGCGTGCAGGGCGCGGACGCCCCAGTGCATGCCGTACTCGTCGCGCTGTCCGACGTCGAGGTGGAGCAGGCCGAGCCCGGCGAGCCGGTCGGCGTACCGGGGCAGCATGCGCACCGGGTCGAGGGTGAGCCAGCGCTGCCACACGTCGTCGCGGAACAGGCCGGTCCCGGGGTCGCACGGCAGCGCGTCCGAGGGGCTCGTGCCGGGCTTCTCGGCGTAGCACATGCCCATCGCGACGATGCTCATCGCGACCATGAAGGGCACGTCGTGCGGTCCGCCGGACCGGCGGGCGAGCAGCCCGTCGACGCCGCCGGCCGCCCGTACGGCGTCGAGGGTGGCGGGCAGCAGCGGCAGGTAGCAGTGCTCGAAGCCGGCGTCGGGCGAGCAGGCGACGACCGACCCGAACAGGTCGGACGTCATGCCCGCGACCAGTGCTCCGTAGCCGCCGCTGGACTTCCCGCCGACGGCGCGCCAGGCCGGGTCGGGCCGGGTCGCGAAGCGCCGGTCGACCTCGGCGACGACCTCGGCGAGGTAGCCGGCGTACTCCCCCGAGGCGGCGGAGTCGAGGTACTGCGAGCCGCCGTAGGCGGTGGTGCAGTCCGGCACGACGAGCAGCGCGGGCGGCACCCGGCCGTCCTCCATCGCCTGCCGCAGCCGGTCGGCGACGGACGCGCCGAAGGCGAGCGCCCGTCCGGTGAGGCTCGGGTGGGCGCCGAAGCCGGGCAGCCAGTACACGACCGGGAAGCGGCGGACGCCGTCGTAGCCGGGCGGCAGGTGCACCTCGATGCGGCGCCGGTACGGGTCTCCCAGCGGGTTGCCGCGCAGGCACGCGCTCTCGTGGTCGACCAGGACGGTGGCGGGGCCGGGGGTGGCGGGGTCGCTCATGAGCCGGTCTCCTCCCGCAGCGTCCGGTCCACGTGCCGGGTGTAGAACGACGGGTGGTGGAAGACCGCGGACAGCAGGACGCCGTCGCTGGCCCACAGGCCGAAGGAGCTGCCGAACAGCAGGTCGGCGCCGAGCATGGCCTCCAGGGTGCTCGCCGCGATCTCGGTCCAGCCCTCGCCGCCGGCGACGTGGCTCCGGGCCGGTCCCGGGCCGAGCCGGGTCACGCGGCCGGCCACCGGGTCGAGCAGGAAGGCGGTCTCGCCGCCGGCCCCGTCCTCGGCGGCGTCCCCGGCCCCGTCCTCGTACAGCGAGACGACGTGCCGGCCGGCGCCGTCGTCGAGCGCCCGGTACCAGTAGTCGGTCGCCACGAGCCGGTCGAGGACCTCGCGGAGCAGCTCCTCGGCGGGGCGGGTCTGGCTGCCGTACCGGTCGAGCGAGGCGTCGAACGGCGGGACGGGCGTGCCGGGTTCGAGCCGCACCTCGGCGTAGACCTCGTCGAAGTCGTACGCGCCGGGGGCGACGGGCCCGTCGGTCAGGACGGCCTTGCCGTCCGCCACCTCGATGACCTGGCCGGGGCCCCACAGCAGGCCGTCGCGGCCCAGCTCGTCGAGGCGGGCGAGGGCCTCGGTCGGGGTGAAGGGGAACATCGTCCGGTTGCACCAGGAGTAGTCGCGCTCGCCGTCGCCGCTGACCCGCCAGCCGAACGAGGAGGGCACGGTGACGGTCGCGGGCAGCGTCCCGACGTACCGGTCGAAGTTGGCGACGGCGCGGGCGCGGACCGCGTCCGGGTCCGTCAGGGCGCGCCGCTCGGTGAGCACGCCGGGGGGCGAGACGCTGTGCGCGGGGACGAACACGGCGTCGAGGCGCGGCGCGTCGTCGCGCTGGAAGGCCGCGACGGTCGCCTCGTGCAGGAGGGCGTCCCCGCAGAGCATGACGGAGGCGTCGGCGGTCTCCACGAGCACGCTCATCTCGGGGAACGACACGGCCGACGGGAACGTCCTGAGGGTCGCCCCGCCCAGGGTGACGGTGTCGCCCGGCGTCACCGGGTGCAGGCGCTCGAAGCCGAAGCGGCGGAGCGTCCAGGCGATGGCCTGGTGCCCGAGTCCGGAGGCGGTCAGCTGCGGCGGCACCGGTCCCGCGGGGTAGACGCAGGTGACGCCGGAGCTCTGGCGCGGGCTGTCGTCGAAGTCCACGTCGGCGCCGTCGACGAGCCGGAGCAGCGACGGGAAGTGGTGGTGGTCGTAGTGGTGGTGGCTGAGGACCACGTAGTCGACGCCCTCGTCGAGCACCTGGCGGACCAGGCCGTCGGGCAGCGGCGGGTGGTGCTCCCAGAAGCGGTCGAGGCGCTGGGTGAGCCACGGGTCGAAGAGGATCCGCTCCGTGCCCGTCTCGACGAGGACCGCGGCGTGGCCGAGCGAGGTGAGCCGCATCAGCCGGCCGCCTCGTACACGCAGCGGAAGCCGACCTCCATGTGCCGGTCGGTGATGAGGTCCTTGCCCCGGTAGAACGTGGTGAGGCAGGCCGGCGGTGACGTCCAGGTGCCGCCGCGCAGGACGTGGAAGGCGTCCTTGCGGTTCATGAAGTCCAGCGGGTGGCGGCCCTTGAAGAAGGGGTCCATGTCCTCGCCGGTGTAGAAGTTGGTCCGGGTGAGCTCCCAGACGTTGCCCGAGGTCTGGAGCACGCCGTAGGGGCTCGCGCCCGCCGGGAGGGCGTCGGCGGCGAGGATCGGGTGCTCCGGGCTGACGCCCTGCTCGACGGTGACGAGGAGCGCCTCCAGGGAGTCGAGGTCGGCGACGTTCTCGCCGAAGGCCCGCTCCACGTAGTTCACCCGGGCCGGGTCCCAGTCGTCGCCCCACGGGAAGCGGCGGCCGTCGGTGCCGCGTGCGGCCTTCTCCCACTGGTTCTCGCTGGGCAGCGCGCCGCCGGCCCACTTGGCGAAGGCGTAGCCGTCGTACCAGTCGACACCCACGACCGGCTGGTCCGGCGCGTTGAAGCGGAGGTCGTGCCAGTGCGCGGGGCGGTGCGAGCGCTCCTCCGGCTGGTCGGGGTGGTCGAACTCGCCGGAGTCGCCGACCTCTTCGAGGAACTCGCGGTAGCGGGCGTTGGTGACGGTCGTCCGGTCGACGAGGAACGCGGGTACGTCCACCGCGCTCAGCGACAGGTCGTCGGTCAGCATCCGGAAGGCGTCGCTCTCCTCGACCGCGCCGATGATCGCCGGGCCGCCGGGCACCAGGACGACGTCCTCGTGGCGCCGGGGCCGCTTGCGCGCCGTCTCGATCCGGGCCCGCATGTCGGCGAAGTACTCGTCCTCCAGGACGCGCAGTTCGGCGGAGTCGCGGGTGCCGAAGATGCTGATGAGGGCCCGCTTGGTGAGGGCGGCGCCGCAGCCGACGGGCTTGCGCGCCCAGCCCGGCTTGGTGAAGTTGCTGGGCCAGCCCGAGATGCGGATGAGGTCGGGGACGGCGGCCGCGATGCGGTACTCCGTGATGACCTTCAGGGCCGTGAACGCGACCCAGTCGACGGTGTCGTGCGTCGAGGCGGCGACGGCCGAGTCGGCCGCGGGATCGCCCGCGTGGTGCTCGGCGAGCAGCCGTACGGCGCCGGCGCGCACCGGCCACTCGGGGTGCGTGATGGCGAGGGTGGCGAGGAGCGGCACCCCGTCGGCGGCCCTGCCCTTCGCGCGGGCGAGCTCGACGACCCGTTCCACCGACGCCCAGTAGCGGTCGTCGGTGGATTCGTCGATCACCAGCATGTCGGCGGGAATGTCGATGACGTGGGAAACGCGATTACCTACCATCTCAACCTCTCTCTCGGGACGGTGGACGACGAGCCGCCCGTACGGAATGCGAATCCGTACGGGCGGCGCAATTCGCTGGGTCAGCGGATTACCACTTGCTGGTCTCCTGCTGCGCGTCACGGGTCTCCATGAAGGTACCGTCGCTCATTGTGAACTCCCTCCGGTATTCCGATTCATGCGGTCGGTCGACCTCATGCCGAGAAGCTTAGGCAGGGCCTCGGAGGCGCTACAACGGAAAAGGCCGCGAACGCGGAAAGAGAGCATTCTGCGATATATCAGGGGTAGGTTCGCGGCCGTCCGGCACCAGGAGAGAGGACTCGAAGAATGGTCGACACCGAATCCCGTGACCTGCGGGAGAACGGATTCACCCAGCTCCCCGCGCTCGCCACCGGCGACGCGCTCGACCGGCTCCGGCGGGCGGTCGGCCGGCTGGAGGAGCTCGCCCGCGAACGCACGGTCTCCAGCGGGGACTTCGTCCTCGAAGCACCCGGCATCGGCGGCTGGGCGGCCTGGCAGCAGGGGTCGGGCGCGCTCGCCGGGGTGCTCCGCTCGGCGGACCGCATCCACGAGCACGTCCCGGAGTTCGACGCCGTGCAGCGGTCCCTCGGACTGGCCGACGGGCCGGTCGCCCGGGCCGCCGGCGGGCACCCGGGCACCCTGGTCAACGCCTTCCTGTGGGCCAAGCCGCCCGTGGTGGGCTCGGCGAAGCCCTGGCACCAGGACCTGGCGTTCGCGCCGCCCGGCTTCGGCGCGGACGCGCACGGCATCGTGACGGTCTGGGTCGCCCTCGAACCGGCCACCCCGCGCAACGGCTGCCTGGAGTTCCTGCCCGGCTCGCACCTGCTCGGACTGCTCCCGCACACCGGGGACCGCGAGCGGCTGCCGGGCGAGGCGCCGCTGGAGGCGGCCGTCGAGCCGCACATCGCGGACGCGGACCTGCCCGCGACCGAGCCGGTGGCCGTGCCCCTCGCGCCCGGCTCGGCCGTCCTGTTCGACGGCATGGTGGTGCACCGCTCGGCGCCCAACACGACGGCGGCGGAGCCCCGTACGGCCGTCAGCTTCGTCTACCGGGTGCCGCGCCCCGCCTGGTCGCGCAGCACACCGGCCGCCGTCCGCGCCTGATGTTCGACCGCGGATCGGCAGCGGTCGAACGG
>NZ_JBHJQI010000190.1:0-12855 GCF_042262805.1 Streptomyces sp. NPDC056361 | reverse complement strand
GTTCCGAGTGACGGAACCGGGGGCTCTCCCGTGCGTGCGGGGTGACTCAGCAGCCGAGCAGGCGGCTGCCCAGGTAGCCCTGGATCTGGTCGAGGGAGACGCGCTCCTGCTTCATGGTGTCGCGCTCGCGCACGGTCACCGCGTTGTCGTCGAGGGTGTCGAAGTCGACGGTCACGCAGAAGGGGGTGCCGATCTCGTCCTGGCGGCGGTAGCGGCGGCCGATGGCGCCGGCGTCGTCGAACTCGATGTTCCAGTTCTGCCGCAGGTCGGCCGCGAGGCCCTTGGCCTTCGGGGAGAGCTGCGCGTTGCGCGAGAGCGGCAGGACGGCGACCTTGACCGGCGACAGGCGCGGGTCGAGGCGCAGCACGGTGCGCTTCTCCATGACGCCCTTGGCGTTGGGGGCCTCGTCCTCGATGTACGCGTCGAGCAGGAACGCCAGCAGCGTGCGGCCGAGGCCGGCCGCGGGCTCGATGACGTACGGCGTCCAGCGCTCGCCGGCCTCCTGGTCGAAGAACGTGAGGTCGGTGCCGGAGGCCTTGGAGTGCGCCTTCAGGTCGTAGTCGGTGCGGTTGGCGACGCCCTCGAGCTCGCCCCACTCGCTGCCGCCGAACGAGAAGCGGTACTCGATGTCGGCGGTGCGCTTCGAGTAGTGGGAGAGCTTCTCCTTCGGGTGCTCGAACCAGCGCATGTTCTCCTCACGGAGACCCAGGCCGGTGTACCAGTTCCAGCGCTGCTGCATCCAGTACTCCTGCCACTCCTCGTCCTCACCCGGCTTGACGAAGAACTCCATCTCCATCTGCTCGAACTCGCGGGTGCGGAAGATGAAGTTGCCCGGAGTGATCTCGTTCCGGAAGGACTTGCCCATCTGCGCGATGCCGAACGGCGGCTTCTTGCGCGAGGTCAGCTGGACCTGGGCGAAGTTGGTGAAGATGCCCTGGGCGGTCTCGGGACGCAGGTAGGCGACGGAGCCGGAGTCCTGGGTCGGGCCGAGGTGCGTGGAGAGCATGCCCGAGAACTGCTTGGGCTCGGTGAAGGTGCCCTTGTTGCCGCAGTTGGGGCAGTTGAGGTCGGTGAGGCCGTTCTCGGGGAGGCGGCCGTGCTTCGCCTCGTACGCCTCCTCCAGGTGGTCGGCGCGGAAGCGCTTGTGGCAGGAGGTGCACTCGGTCAGCGGGTCCGTGAAGGTGGCGACGTGACCGGAGGCCTCCCAGACCTCGGGGGCCAGGATGACCGACGAGTCGATGCCGACGACGTCCTCGCGCGAGGTGACCATGTAGCGCCACCACTGGCGCTTGATGTTCTCCTTCAGCTCGACACCCAGCGGCCCGTAGTCCCAGGCGGCACGCTGACCGCCATAGATCTCGCTGCACGGGTAGACGAAGCCACGGCGCTTGCTCAGGCTGACGATGGTGTCGATCTTGTCGGCGGCCACGGTGCTCTCTTCATTACGACGACGAAGTGCGAATGCCTCAGGTTACCGGCGCCCGCACCCCCCGTATCAAATCGGTTCGGCGGTCGGGGCCCGGCGGGCGCGCGTGGGTGGGGTCACCCGTAGGGCAATTGACAACCGTTTCCAGTTTTGTTGAAAATGAGTGTCATGAACGTACGTCGCCTCATACCCAGCACCGCCCTCGCCGGAGCCGTCGCGCTCGGGCTCGTCTCCCTCTCCGCCTGCGCCGGCACGTCCGACGCGGCCGACAAGGGGAGCGACGGGAAGCTGGACGTCGTGGCGTCGTTCTACCCGATGCAGTACCTGGCGGAGCAGATCGGCGGCGGGCACGTCGCCGTGAACACGCTGACGAAGCCGGGCGTCGAGCCGCACGACCTGGAGCTCAAGCCGCGGCAGATCGGCGAACTCGGCGACGCCGACGTCATCCTCTACCTCAAGGGCGTCCAGCCCGCCGTCGACGAGGCGATAGCCCAGGCCGGCGTGAAGACCACGGTCGACGCCGCCACCCTCACGAAGCTCGAAGAGCACGGCACCGGGGCCGGCCACGACCACGCGGGCGAGGAAGCCGGGCACGACCACGGCTCCGAGGCCGGCGCCGACCCCCACATCTGGCTCGACCCCGTGAAGTACGCCGAGGTCGCCAAGGGCGTCGGCAGCGCCCTGGAGAAGGCGGACCCGGCCCACGCGGCCGACTACGCGAAGAACACCGACGCCCTGGTGAAGGAGCTCGGCGCCCTGGACACCGAGTTCGAGACCGGCCTGAAGAACAGCGCCACCAAGACCTTCATCACCACCCACTCCGCCTTCGGCTACCTCGCCGAGCGGTACGGCCTGGAGCAGGAGGGCATCACCGGCATCGACCCCGAGTCCGAGCCGAGCCCCGCCCGCATCAAGGAACTCCAGGACATCGCGAAGAAGGACAAGGTCTCCACCGTCTTCTTCGAGACCCTCGCGAGCGACAAGACCGCGAAGACCCTCGCCGGCGACACCGGTCTCACGACCGACGTGCTCGACCCGCTGGAGGGAATCACGGACAAGTCCAAGGGCGATGACTACATCGAGGTCATGCGGTCCAACCTCGCCGCGCTGAAGAAGGCACTCGGCGCCAAGTGACCACGGCAGCACAGCAGGAGGCACGAGCCATGGCAGCCCAGGAACCGGAACCCGTCATCGCCGTCCGCGGGGCCACGGCGGCCCTCGGCGCCCGGCCCGTCCTCCGGGGCGTCGACCTCACCGTCGGCCGCGGCGAGGTCGTCGCGCTGCTCGGCGCCAACGGCTCGGGCAAGTCCACCGCGGTCCGCGCGATCATCGGCCAGGTGCCCCTGACCGGCGGCACCATCGAGCTGTTCGGCACGGAGCGGAAGCGGTTCCGCGACTGGGCCCGCATCGGCTACGTACCGCAGCGCACCACCGCCGCGAGCGGCGTCCCCGCGACCATCCGCGAGGTCGTCTCCTCGGGCCGGCTCTCCCGCCGCGGCTTCGGCTGGACCACCCGGGCCGACCGGGCCGCCGTCGAGCGCGCCATCGAGCTCGTCGGTCTCGGCGACCGCGCGAAGGACTCCGTCGCCGCGCTCTCCGGCGGCCAGCACCAGCGCGTCCTCATCGCCCGCGCGCTCGCCTCCGAGCCCGAACTGCTGATCATGGACGAGCCGATGGCCGGCGTGGACCTCGCCAGCCAGGAGATCCTGGCCGCGACGCTGCGCGAGCAGGTCGCGGGCGGCACCTCCGTCCTGCTGGTCCTGCACGAGCTGGGCCCCCTGGAGCCGCTGATCGACCGGGCCGTCGTGCTCCGCGACGGCTGCGTCGTCCACGACGGCCCGCCGCCCGAGGCCCTCGGCCAGCACGCGCTGCCGGGCCACGACCACGTACATCCGCACGCGGCCGGCGAGCCGCTCCGCACGGGACTGCTGACCTGATCATGGACTTCCTCGAACCTGCCTTCATGCAGCGGGCGCTGCTCGCGGCCGTCCTCGTCGGCATCACCGCCCCCGCCGTCGGCATCTACCTCGTCCAGCGCCGCCAGGCCCTGATGGGCGACGGCATCGGCCACGTCGCCATGACCGGCGTCGGCCTCGGCTTCCTGCTGAACTCCAGCCCGGTCTGGATGGCGACCCTCGTCGCCGTCGCCGGCTCGGTGGCCATGGAGCTGATCAGGGCGTACGGGAAGACCCGCGGCGACCTCGCGCTCGCGCTGCTCTTCTACGGCGGCATGGCCGGCGGCGTCCTGCTGATCAACCTGTCGCCGACCGGATCCAACGCCAACCTCAGCTCGTACCTCTTCGGCTCGCTGTCGACCGTCTCCGCCTCGGACGTGACGGCGATCAGCGTTCTCGCCGCGTTCGTGGTCCTCGTCACGGTCGGGCTGCGCAAGCAGCTCTTCGCCGTCAGCCAGGACGAGGAGTTCGCCCGCGTCACCGGCCTGCCGGTGCGCGCCCTGAACCTCCTGATCGCGGTCACGGCCGCGGTCACCGTCACGGTCGCCATGCGGGTCGTCGGCCTGCTCCTGGTCAGCGCGCTCATGGTGGTGCCGGTCGCGGCCGCCCAGCAGCTGTCGAAGTCCTTCCGCGCGACCTTCGTCCTCGCGGTGGCGACCGGCGTCACGGTCACCCTGGCCGGCACGGTCACCTCCTACTACCAGGACGTGCCGCCCGGCGCGACGATCGTGCTGTACGCGATCGGCGTCTTCATCGCCCTGACCCTGCTCGCCGCCCCGCTCGCGAAGCGGCGGGCGCGCGCGGCGGAGCAGGCCACGAGGGACTGCGACGCGCCCCTTCCGGCGAGCCGTCGGCCCAGCGACGACGTGAAGGTCTGATCCCGGCCTGGCTCCGGGGGTACGGGGGGCTGGCAGAATGGCGGGGGCGAACACAATCAAGGAGGCCCCCGTGGTGACGGCAGGACCCCCCGTACGCGGCCGCTCGACCAAGCAGCGGGCCGCCGTGTCGGCGGCGCTGAACGAGGTGGACGAGTTCCGCAGCGCCCAGGAGCTGCACGACATGCTCAAGCACCGCGGCGACTCCGTCGGCCTCACCACCGTCTACCGCACGCTCCAGTCCCTCGCGGAGGCGGGCGAGGTCGACGCGCTGCGCACCAGCGACGGCGAGACCGTCTACCGCCGCTGCTCGACCGGCGACCACCACCACCACCTCGTCTGCCGCGTCTGCGGCAAGGCCGTCGAGGTCGAGGGCCCCATGGTGGAGCAGTGGGCCGAGACCATCGCCTCGGAGCACGGCTTCGTGAACGTGGCGCACACGGTCGAGATCTTCGGCACCTGCGCGGAGTGCGCGGGCAAGTGACCTGACATACGAAGGGCCCGCACCGAATCACTTCGGTGCGGGCCCTTCGCCTTTCGGGTCACATGCGGGTGGCGTTCCGGTCCAGGACCTCCCGGAGCCGGTCCACGTCACCGGCGCCGGCGAGCGCGCGCTTGGGCAGCGCCGCCATGCCCACGCCGCCCTTGTCCGCGGACAGCAGGACGAACTGGGTGGACGTCTCGGCGTACCGGGCCATCAGCTGCCAGCGGCCCACGACCTCGCTCTCGCGGGTCACCCAGCGGACCCCCTGCTCGTCGACGCTCGCCCGGTGCTCCCCCTGCCGCTCGACCATCGGGAACATCTGCCGGGCGACGAGCCGCGGCAGCACCGGCCCGAGGACGGCGGCGAGCAGCCCGAGCGAGGCCATCAGGGCCAGCCGCCCGGGCTCCGCCCCACCGGGTCCGGTCAGCATCAGGACGACGACCAGGAACGCCAGCACGGCCACGGACGGCAGCAGCCACCGCAGCCGGCGGAACGAGCCGTGCCGCATCTGCACCCGCACCGCGTCGACGAGGTCCTCACGCGTCGGCGTGTAGACCAACTCCATCACGTACCCCCCTCCCCCCGTCAGGCCTTGTCGAGGACGGCCAGGTCCGCCGGGTCGACGCCGCCGAAGCGGCGGTCGCGCTGGGCGTACTCGATGCAGGCGCGCCAGAGGTCGCGGCGGTCGAAGTCGGGCCACAGGACGTCCTGGAAGACCATCTCGGCGTAGGCGCTCTGCCAGATCAGGTAGTTGGAGGTGCGCTGCTCGCCGCTCGGCCGGAGGAAGAGGTCGACGTCCGGCATGTCCGGGTAGTAGAGGTACTTCTGGATGGTCTTCTCGGTGATCTTCGACGGTTCCAGACGGCCCGCCTTCACGTCCTCGGCCATCGCCTGCGCCGCGTCGGTGAGCTCCGCGCGTCCGCCGTAGTTCATGCAGAAGTACAGCGTCAGCTTGGTGTTGTCCTTGGTCTGCTCCTGGGCGACCTGGAGCTCCTTGGCGACCGACTTCCACAGCTTGGGCATGCGGCCCACCCAGCGCACCCGGATGCCGAGCTCGTCGAGGGTGTCGCGGGTCTTGCGGATGAAGTCGCGGTTGAAGTTCATGAGGAAGCGCACCTCCTCGGGCGAGCGCTTCCAGTTCTCGGTGGAGAAGGCGTACAGCGAGATCGCCCCGACGCCCATCTCGATCGCGCCCTGGAGCACGTCGAGCACCTGCTCCGCCCCGACCTTGTGGCCCTCGGTGCGGGGCAGCCCGCGCTCCTTGGCCCAGCGGCCGTTGCCGTCCATCACGATCGCCACGTGCTCCGGCACCAGCTCGGACTGGAGCTTCGGCGGACGCGCACCGGACGGGTGCGGCTCGGGGGTCCGGTATTCCCGGCGCTGGCGCCCGAGGATTCGTGCGATGGCCATGGCGTGGTCTCTCCTAGCTTTTCTCTACGTACCGCAGGGAGCGCAGGCCGCGCTCCAGGTGCCAGTGCAGGTAGGCGGACACGAGTCCGCTGCCCTCCCTGACGTGACGCGGCTCGCACGCGTCCGCCGTCGCCCAGTCGCCGGTGAGGAGCGCGCTGAGCAGGCCGATGGCCTCCGAGGAGGGTACGACGCTTCCGGGCACCCGGCAGTCGCCGCATATGACACCGCCCGCGGCGACCGAAAAGAACCGGTTGGGACCGTGGATTCCGCATTTGGCACAGTCCTCGAAGCTGGGCGCGTAGCCGTTCACCGCGAGGGAGCGGAGGAGAAAGGCGTCGAGGATCAGGTGCGGGGCGTGCTCGCCCCTGGCGAGCGTCCGCAGGCCGCCCACGAGCAGCAGGTACTGCTGGACGGCGGGTTCGCCCTCGTGGTCGGTGAACCGCTCGGCGGTCTCCAGCATGGCCGTGCCGGCGGTGTAGCGGGCGTAGTCGGTGACGATGCCGCTGCCGTACGCGGCGATGGTCTCGCTCTGCGTGCAGAGCGGCAGTCCGCGTCCGACCAGCTCACTCCCCCGGGCGAAGAACTGCACGTCCACGTGCGAGAAGGGTTCGAGCCGCGCCCCGAACTTCGACTTCGTCCGGCGCACCCCGCGCGCGACCGCGCGTACGCGACCGTGACCGCGCGTGAGGAGCGTGATGATGCGGTCCGCTTCACCCAGCTTCTGGGTGCGCAGCACGATGCCGTCGTCGCGGAACAGACTCATGCGCCCCATTCTCGCGTACGGCACCGACAGCCGGGCCCGGGGCCGGACATCCCGGCCCGGGGAGACGCAGGTCACATCCGCCCGTGTCACAGGGCGCCGGGGCATCTCGTCTCAGGGGTGGAAACCAGCGAGCGACACCCCGAAGGAGCACCTCATGGACACGCGACTGAACCTCTTCACCAACCCCACCTTCGGCAAGGCCCTCAAGCACCTCATGGCGGCCGGCAAGGCGGTGAAGGAGTCGACCGTGCCGGCCGCGACCCAGGAGCTGGTCGCCCTGCGCGTGAGCCAGATCAACGGCTGCGCCTTCTGCATCGACATGCACACCAAGGACGCGGCCCACGCCGGCGAGACCCCGGTGCGGATCAACCTGGTCGCGGCCTGGCGCGAGGCCGCCGTCTACACCGAGGCCGAGCGCGCCGCCCTCGAACTCGCCGAGGAGGGCACCCGCACCGCCGACGCGGGCGGCGGCGTCAGCGACGAGGTCTGGGCGCGCGCCGCCCTCCACTACGACGAGGAGCAGCTCGCCGCCCTCGTCCTCCACATCGGGTTCATGAACCTCGCGAACCGCCTGAACGTCATCACCCGCCAGCCCGCCGGCGACTACGTGCCGGGGCAGTTCCACTGACGGAGACGATCCATCCGGATGATCATGGTGCGTCCGCGCCACGCGGACGCACGGAACGGGGAGAGGAAGTCGTCATGAGTGCCGGCATCAGCAAGGTCGAGGAGTTCGAGGAGCTGCGCCCGCTGCTCTTCTCCATCGCCTACCGCATCCTGGGCAGCGTCAGCGAGGCCGAGGACGCCGTGCAGGAGACCTGGCTGCGCTTCGACGGCTCCTCCACCGTCCCCGCCTCCACCAAGGCCTTCCTCTCCACCACCGTCACCCGCCTCTCCATCGACGTCCTGCGCTCCGCCCGCGTCCGCCGCGAGGAGTACGTCGGCCCCTGGTTCCCCGAACCCCTCCTCAGCGACCCCTACGAGGACCCCGCCCGCTCGGCCGAACTCGCCGACTCCGTCTCCATGGCCGCGCTCCTCCTCCTCGAACGCCTCAGCCCCCTGGAACGCGCCGTCTTCCTCCTCCGCGAGGTCTTCGCCTTCGAATTCCACGACATCGCGGAATCCGTCGACCGCTCCGAAGCCGCCTGCCGCCAACTCCTCGTCCGCGCCCGGCGCCACATGCACGACGGCCGCCCCCGCTTCGAAGCCGACCGCCACGAACGCCAGGAACTCGCCACCCGCTTCTTCGACGCCCTCCAGAACGGCGACGTCGGCGGACTCCGGAACCTCCTCTCCGCCGACGTCCAACTCGTCGGCGACGGCGGCGGCAAGGCCCCCAACTTCGCCCGCACCATCCTCGGCGCGGACAACGTCGCCCGCCTCCTCGGCGCCGTCTTCCCCACCCTCATCGAGATCGACGTCACCTGCGAGCCCCACGAGGTCAACGGCCAGCCCGGCGCGATCTACCGCGACCGCGACGGCAAGATCCTCCAGGCCGTCTCCCTCGACGTCCTCGACGGGCAGATCCAGACCATCCGCGCCGTCCTCAACCCCGACAAGCTCGCCCACCTCGGCCCCGTCGCCGACGCCTGGGCCATCACCCGCGAACTCCAGCAGCTCCGCCGCCGCACCACCTGACCGCGCCGCGCGGGCCGGCACCCACCTCCTCG
The DNA here is from genome assembly GCF_042262805.1 of Streptomyces sp. NPDC056361. Taxonomy (NCBI): domain Bacteria; kingdom Bacillati; phylum Actinomycetota; class Actinomycetes; order Kitasatosporales; family Streptomycetaceae; genus Streptomyces; species Streptomyces sp. NPDC056361. The sequence goes on along the minus strand of NZ_JBHJQI010000190.1, from coordinate 4,272 downwards.
TGCCGGCCCGCGAGCCCCCTCAGGGCACCTCGCCCCTGCTCCGCGCGTTCGCGTGCGCCGTCGCCGCGCTCAACCGCTCCGACGACGTCGCCTCCCGCACCTCCTCCGGCTCCACGTCCCACTCCCGCCCGCCCCCCAGCGGACGCACCTGCACGTAGGGCCCCTCGTGCCCCATCACCCTCCCGACCCGTCCGGTACGGATCTCGACGACGTACGACCCGATGGGCAGCGTCACGTTCGACTCTCCTCCCTCGGCAGTACGGCGGCGGCAAGGAGCCGGGCCGTTTCCACCGTGCAACATCCCAATTCCACGAGCGGCCTCGGCGGGTCGGCCGCCAGCGTGACGACGTCGAGCCCCAGCGACGGGAGCGTGATTCCCGCCCTCCCGAGCACCTGACGCAATTCCGCCACCGCCTCTTGCGCGGCTCCGACCGTCCCCGTGGTCGCCTTCATAGAGTCTTCCTTCACCAACGTATGCCTTTCTGAATCCATTTCCCGCTTCGCCTCTCCAGGGTGGTGGTGGATCCGTAGAATCGGCAGACTCGCAGGCCGTACAACTGCGGCGTAGGGTGGGGGAGTTAATCCATGGCCAGAGGCAAGCAGCGGGAGACCTGGGAGTTCTTCGGCGAGCTCCTCAAGGAGCGCCGAGAGGCGAAGAGTCTGTCGCAAGGCGAGCTGGGCAGACGCGTGTTCGTATCGGGGGCGTACATCGGCCTGTTCGAGCAGGGAATTCGAAAGCCACAGCTCGATGTGGCGGAGCGAATCGACGATGTCCTACAAACCGGCGGTATTTTCGAACGCACGGTACGGAAACTCATCGACACGTCGCCGTACGCCTCCTATTTCCACGAGGTGGCGGAGCTGGAGACGGTCGCGACGAAGATCTGCGAGTTCGCGCCGACGGTGGTGCCGGGGTTGATGCAGACGCCGGAGTACGCACGGGCGGTGACGGTGGCGGCGAACCCCTTCGTGACGGAGGAGTACGTCGAGGAGAAGGTCACCTCGCGGATGGACCGAGCACGGATCCTCGCGGACGCTACAAGGCCCGAGTATTGGGTCATCCTGCACGAGAACGCGGTCCTCATCCCGGTCGGCAGCCCGACGGTCATGGCAGCACAGCTCGACCACATCGTGTCGCTGATCCGAGAGCGATGGGTTCTGGTGACCGTCGTGCCGCGCTCCGTGGGAGCGCACGCCTCCATGGACGGCTCACTCCGAATCATGGAGTTCGACGACCAGCCGCCAACGGCCTATACAGAAACCTCGTTTTCAGGAACGCTCCTCGACGATCCAGCGATGGTGAAGCGTGCACAGCGCGCCTACGATCTGCTCAGGGTCGCCACCTTGTCGCCGGAGGCGTCCCTGGCCCTGATCGAGTCGGCGGCGGAGGACTTCAGACGATGCGCGCGTACGACCTGAGCAACGCCCACTGGTTCAAGAGCTCCTACAGCAATGGCGAGGGCGGCGAGTGCGTCGAGGTCTCGTACGACTTCGTAGGCGCCGCCTGGCGCAAGAGCTCCTACAGCAACGGTGAAGGCGGCAACTGCGTCGAGGTCCTCGACGACGTCCCCGGCGTCGTCCCCGTCCGTGACAGCAAGCTCACCGACGGCCCCGTCCTGATCGTCCCCGCCGCCGCCTGGTCCGCGTTCGTCGCAGGCATCGCGGGGTGACGAAGGGCGGGGGCTGTACGGGGCGGGCCGGCTGATCGCCTCGGCCGTTACGGCTCTGACCGGCTGACGGTCCCACCGGCCGCCGCCCCCGTTCCCCTTCGGCGCCGGCACCCCTCGGTGCGCCGGTGGTCACAGCGTTACGAGGTGGCGGCGCGGGGCCGCCCTTCACATACGGAACGTGGCAACCGGCTTCACGCAGTGTCACCTTCGCCCCTACGATCGAGTCATGTCGATCTTGTCGTCCACACCTCCCCTCAGGGGCCCCGAGGGCACCGGCCTGCGCGTCGAGGGCGAGGCACTGCTCCTGCGCCAACCGCAGGAGGAGGTGCACATCCCGCTGAGGGCCGTCGGGCGCCTCCGTGCGGAGGGGCGGGCCGTCGCGATCGAGCTGACGGCCGCGCCGGGGGCCGTGCCGGCCGTCCTCCGGTTCGAGGGCGTGGACGAGGCCGCCGCGGCGGCGTTCGCCGACGCGGTGAACGCGGCGCTGCCGGAGGAGCCCGAGGCGGTGGACGGCGTCCAGGACCTCTCGGGCAACCGCCTGGGCGACCGGCACGCCACGCTGCTCTTCCGCAGGCTCAAGCGGATGGCGCTGTACGGCACCCTCGCGATCGTCGCCCTGTCCGTGCTGGTGTGCGTCACCGGGCACCCGGTCGCCCTGCTCGCGATCATCCCGTCCGGTTTCTTCGGGCTGCTGTTCCTGGTCCTCGGCACGGGGGGCGGGTATCCGACGTACGAGGAGTGGTACCTGCGCAGGCACGGCGTCACGGTGACCGCCGACCGGGTGCCCGGCCAGCCGGGCCAGTACGTCTACGTCGACCCCATGGGGCTGCAGCGCAACGTGCGGAAGTTCGCCTCCACGTGGACCATCGAGGTCGCCTACGACCGGCGGGACCCGGGGCGCGTGGTCGTGCTGCGGAGCCGGGGCATGCGGTGGCTGGACATCGCGATGGCGGGGTCGGGCCTCCTCATCGGTTTCCTCGGTGCCGCCGGGGCGGTCGCGGCCACCGTCGTCGCCCTCCTCGGCGTCGGCGGCTTCTGAGCGCGCCCGCGCTCATCCATGCACTCGCTTATGGAACCCATAAGTCCGCCTTATGGGCTCATAGACCGGGCCCGGGTACCACTCCGCGCGGGGGGTTATTTAGGGTGGCCTAAGTGTCGGCGGCTTCGCCGCCATGTCGCTTGCGAAGGGAAACCCGTCATGCCCCGCCCCCTCCGGGTCGCGATCGTCGGCGCCGGCCCCGCCGGAATCTACGCCGCCGATGCGCTGCTGAAGTCCGACGCCGCCGCCGAGCCGGGCGTGTCCATCGACCTCTTCGAGCGGATGCCCGCTCCCTTCGGCCTCATCCGCTACGGCGTCGCCCCCGACCACCCGCGCATCAAGGGCATCATCACCGCCCTCCACCAGGTGCTCGACAAGCCGCAGGTCCGCCTCTTCGGCAACGTGAACTACGGCACCGACGTCCACCTCGACGACCTGCGCTCCTTCTATGACGCGGTGGTCTTCTCCACCGGCGCCATGTTCGACCGCGAGCTCCGCATACCCGGCGTCGAGCTCGACGGCTCGTACGGCGCGGCCGACTTCGCGTCCTGGTACGACGGCCACCCGGACGTCCCGCGCACCTGGCCGCTGGAGGCCGAGAAGGTCGCCGTCCTGGGCGTCGGCAACGTGGCGCTCGACATCGCCCGCATCCTCGCGAAGACGGCGGACGAGCTGCTTCCGACCGAGATCCCGGCGAACGTCTACGAGGGCCTCAAGGCCAACAAGGCGCTCGAAGTGCACGTCTTCGGCCGTCGTGGCCCCGCGCAGGCGAAGTTCAGCCCGATGGAGCTGCGCGAGCTCGACCACTCGCCGAACATCGAGGTCATCGTCAACCCCGAGGACATCGACTACGACGAGGGCTCGATCGCCGAGCGCCGCAAGAACAAGCAGACCGACATGGTCGCCAAGACCCTGGAGAACTGGGCGATCCGCGACATCGGCGACCGCCCGCACAAGCTCTTCCTGCACTTCTTCGAGTCGCCCGTCGAGATCCTCGGCGAGGACGGCAAGGTCGTGGGCCTGCGCACCGAGCGCACCGAGCTCGACGGCACCGGCAACGTCAAGGGCACCGGCGCCACCACCGACTGGGACGTCTCGGCCGTCTACCGCGCGGTCGGCTACCTCTCCGACGAGCTCCCGAAGATCCCGTGGGACACCACGACCGGCACCATCCCCGACCAGGGCGGCCGCGTGATCGAGGAGTCCGGCGAGCACATGGCCTCCACGTACTGCACCGGCTGGATCCGGCGCGGCCCCGTCGGCCTCATCGGCCACACCAAGGGCGACGCCAACGAGACCGTCGCCAACCTCCTGGACGACTTCGCCAACGGCCGTCTGCTGGCCCCCGAGACCCCCGAGACGGACGCCATCGTGTCCTTCCTGGAGGGCAAGGGCATCACGTACACCACGTGGGAGGGCTGGTACGCCCTCGACGCCGCCGAGAAGGCGCTGGGCGAGCCGCAGGGCCGCGAGCGCGTGAAGATCGTCGAGCGCGAGGACATGCTGCGCGCGAGCGGCGCCATCCAGTAGGCGTCCCGTCGTCACGCACGAGGGCCCCGCGAC
>NZ_JBHJQI010000189.1:0-12886 GCF_042262805.1 Streptomyces sp. NPDC056361 | reverse complement strand
GGCGTGGTCCGACCCGGACCACGCCCGGCGCCGGGCGTGGTCCGGCGGCGCGGCCGGAGCCGGCTCAGCCGCAGACCAGCTCCGCCGCCCGCTCCGCGCAGCCCCACGCCACGGTCACCCCGGCGCCCCCGTGCCCGTAGTGGTGGACCAGCCGCCCGCCGCCCGGCAGCGGCACCGCCTCGATCCGCACCCCGCCCACCCGGGCAGGCCGCAGCCCCACCCGGTGCCCGATCACCCGCGCCCCCGCGATCTCCGGCCGCACCCGCGCGCACCGGGCGACGATCCCCGCCGCCGTCGCCGGATCGGGTGCGAGCCGCTCGTCGCCCTCCTCGGCCGTCCCGCCGAGCACCAACCGCCCCGGCTGCGGGAAGAAGTACGTCGTCTCGCGCGACCCGGCGTCCGCCGCGGTGAACCACCCCTCGATCCCGGGGTTCTCCACCAGGACCAACTGCCCCCGCACCGGCCGCAGTCCGGCATCCGGTACGAGCTCCCGCGCCGCCGCGCCGGTGCAGTCGACGACCACCCGCGCCCGCGTCGCCGCCTCCTCGAAGCCGGCGACCGCGCGCCGCTCGAAGACCCCGCCGGCCGCCTCGAACCGGTGCCGCAGCCACCTCAGATGGACCGGCATGTCGATCAGCGGAAGCCGGGCCGCCAGACCCGCGGCGTACGGCCCCGGCACCTCCTCCGGAGCCAGCCGGCGCAGGCCCGGCACCTCCTTCGCCCACGACCCGAGGCCGTCGAGGGCGGTGTCCGCGTGGACGCCCGGCACCCACCGCACCCCGGTCCGCTCCGGATCGGCGGCCAACTCCCCGTACACCCGCAGCGAGTCGAGCGCCCAGGCCCCCGCCTCCGCCGCCGGCTCGATCCGGTACGGCCACCACAGCGCGCCCGCCACCGCCGAGGTCGTCGCCGTGACGTCGTCCCGCGACCAGACCCGTACCCGGAGCCCGCGCTCCACCAGCGTCACCGCCGTCGTCAGACCGATGACCCCGCCGCCCACCACGATCACGTCGCTCACGTCGCTCTCCATGGCCGGGACCGTACCGGGACCGGGACATTTCCGGGACGGCCCGGCCACGGAAAACCGGAAGACTCGAGTCATGCCGGTCCCGTACACATCCTTCGACCTCGCCCCCGCCGACCGCGCGGGCGGTGCGTCCACCCCCCGCCGCGACGTCCTCGTCGACGGCAGGGCGCTGCTCCACCGGCTCGACGAGGTCGACGGCGTCGACGCCGTCTCGCCGCTCGCGGCGGACCTCCCGCCCACGATCCGTGCCGGGCACGCCGAGCTCCTCCTGCTCGCCGACGGCACCCGCCGGGTGGTCCACTCCTGCCCCGACTGCGACGACCCCGGCTGCGGAGCCGTCACCGCCGTCGTCGAGCGCGCCGGCGAGGACGTCGTCTGGCGCGACCTCGCCTGGCAGACCGGCCCCGCCGTCGACCCCGAGCGTGACGTCTACCCCGGCATCGGCCCGTACCTCTTCCACGGCGCCACCTACCGCGCGGTCCTCCACCGCCTGCTCGCGGAGCACGCCGGCGACGCGGGCGCACCGGCCGGGACCCTCCGGGCGGCGTGACGGGCGGCGTGACGGGGGTGTGACGGAGCGGTGTGACGGAGCGGTGTGACGCGGCGGGGTGTCCGGACGGCGTGGTCGGACGGTGTGCCCGGCGGTGTCGCGGGGCACCGCCGCGGCGCGGGTGGCGGGCCGGGCGACGGGGCTCCGTGACGGGCCGGGTGACCAGGGGGTGCGGCGGGAGCCGTGACCGGCGGTACGGCCGGGCGGGCGCCCCCGTAAGATTCGTCCCCTGATGACTGCAACCCTCGTCGCCAAGGACCTCGCCGCCGGCCACGGCGAACGCACCCTCTTCGCCGGGCTCGACCTGGTCGTCGCCCCCGGCGACGTCATCGGCCTCGTCGGCGTCAACGGCGCCGGCAAGTCGACGCTGCTGCGGCTGCTCGCCGGCCTCGACACCCCGGAGGAGGGCGAGCTGCGGCTCTCCCCGCCGACCGCCGCCGTCGGTCACCTCCCGCAGGAGCCGGAGCGGCGCGCGGGCGAGACCGTCCGCGAGTTCCTCGCCCGGCGCACCGGTGTCGCCGCCGCCCAGGCCGCCATGGACGAGGCCACCCAGGGCCTCGTCGACGGCACCCCGGGCGCCGACGACGCGTACTCCGTCACCCTGGAGCGCTGGCTGAACCTCGGCGGAGCCGACCTCGACGAGCGCGCCGACGAGGTCGCCGACTCCCTCGGCCTCACCGTCGGCCTCGACCAGCCGATGACCGCCCTCTCCGGCGGCCAGGCCGCCCGCGCCGGCCTCGCCTCCCTGCTCCTCTCGCGCTACGACGTCTTCCTGCTCGACGAGCCCACCAACGACCTCGACCTCGACGGCCTGGAGCGCCTGGAGGCCTTCGTGAAGGGCCTGCGCGCGGGGACGGTCGTCATCAGCCACGACCGCGAGTTCCTCACCCGCACGGTCACCAAGGTCCTCGAACTCGACCTGGCCCAGCAGCAGATCACCTTGTACGGTGGCGGCTACGACGCGTACCTCGACGAGCGGGACACCGCCCGGCGCCACGCGCGCGAGGACTACGAGGAGTACGCGGGCAAGAAGGCCGCCCTGGAGGCGCGCGGCCACATGCAGCGCTCCTGGATGACGCAGGGCGTCAAGAACGCCCGCCGCAAGGCCACCGACGGCGACAAGCTCGGCCGCAACGCGCGCAGCGAGGCCAGCGAGAAGCAGGCGGCGAAGGCCCGGCAGACCCAGCGCATGATCGAACGCCTCGACGTCGTCGACGAGCCCCGCAAGGAGTGGGAGCTGCGCATGGAGATCGCCTCCGCGCCGCGCTCCGGCTCGGTCGTGGCGACCCTGCGCGAGGCCGAGGTCCGCCGCGGCGACTTCTCCTTCGGCCCCGTCACCCTCCAGATCGACTGGGCCGACCGGGTCGCCGTCACCGGTGCCAACGGCGCCGGGAAGTCGACCCTGCTCGCGGCCCTGCTCGGCCGCCTCCCGCTGGACTCGGGCGACACGGTCCTCGGCTCGGGCGTCGTCGTCGGCGAGGTCGACCAGGCCCGCAAGCTGTTCCACGGCACCGAGACCCTCCTGGAGGCGTTCTGCGCGGCGGTGCCCGACACCGAGCCCGCCGAGGTCAGGACGCTGCTCGCCAAGTTCGGCCTCAAGGCCGAGCACGTGCTGCGGCCCGCCACCACCCTCTCCCCGGGCGAGCGGACCCGCGCCGCGCTCGCCCTGCTCCAGGGCCGGGGCGTGAACCTCCTCGTCCTCGACGAGCCGACCAACCACCTCGACCTGCCGGCCATCGAGCAGCTGGAGTCCGCCCTCGACTCGTACACCGGCACCCTGCTCCTGGTCACCCACGACCGCCGCATGCTCGACGCGGTCCGCACCACCCGGCGCATCGAGGTCGCCGGCGGCAAGGTGACCGAACTCTGATGACGGTCTCCTTCGGCTGGGGGCCCGTCGAGGCGCGGGCCCTCGCCCGGGCGGCCGCCTGCGTGGTCGTGGTCGACGTGCTGTCGTTCACCACCGCCGTGGGCGTCGCCGTCGAGGCCGGCACGGCCGTCCACCCCTACCGGTGGCGGGACGCCACGGCCGCCGCGTACGCGGACCGCGTCGGGGCGGCTCTCGCCGTCGGCCGCCGCGAGGCGACCCCCGAGCACCCGTGGTCGCTCTCCCCGGCGGCCCTGCGCGCCGCCCCGGCGCCCGCCCGTCTGGTCCTGCCGTCCCCGAACGGCTCCACGATCGCGGCCGAGGCCGGCGGCGCGACCGTCGTCGCCGCCTCCCTGCGCAACCGCACCGCGGTCGCCCGCTGGCTCACGGACCGCGGCTACGGCACGGCGGAACGCCCGCTCGCGGTCGTCGCCGCCGGCGAGCGGTGGCCCGACGGATCGCTGCGCCCGGCGCTGGAGGACCTGCTGGGCGCGGGGGCGGTCCTCGCCGGCCTCGCCGGCCTCGCCGGCACGGGCCCGATGACCCCGGAGGCGACCGCGGCGGCCACGCTGTGGTCGGCGACGAAGGACCCGGTCGCCGCCTTGCACGGCTGCGACTCGGGCCGTGAACTGTACGAGTACGGCTATCCGCAGGACGTGGCCGTGGCCGCCGAGACCGACAGCTCGACGACCGTTCCCGTTCTCGTGGACGGCGCTTTCCAGGAGGCAGCAGCATGACCGACCTACTGACCCGGCTGACCGAGATGCTGGACGATCTGGACGCGGACGTCGACGAGACGATCGACCTCGCCGACGAGATCGCCGCCTCGGGCGACGCGGGCCTCCTGCCGCGCCTCCAGTCGGAGCTCGACCGCGCCCTCACCGAGCGGAACGCCTACGCCCGCGAGCTCCTCGGCGGCGTCCTCGCCGCCATCGGCGGCCCGGAGGCCCTGCCGACCCTGGTCCGTGCCTCGGCCGTCGACCTCGGCGACGACCAGGACGGCCTGGCCGCCGAGATCGTCGAGCTCGTGCAGGCCGACCCGAAGGCCGCCCGCGCGCTGCTCCAGCCGCTCACCGACGACGACGACCTGACCGTCGCCCACCGCGCCGAATGGGCCATGCGCTTCCTGCCGTGACCCGACCTCCCGCGGGCCCGCCCCGCACGGCCGAGGCCGCGCCCCGCCGGGGCGCGGCCTCAGTCGTTCCGTGGCCGGCCGGCGGCGTGCCGGCCGGCGTCCCCTGGGCCCCGTCCGGAAGTAGAGCCGGGCGGGACTTTCCGGACAGGGCCTAGCGGCGCTTCCCGCCGCCTTCGCCGAGGAGGCCGGCCTTGCGCAGGGCGTCCGCCATGGCGCTGTTGCCGGGGGCGGGTGCCTGCGAACGGTCGCGGTCCCGGCCGCCCCGCTCGTCCCGGCCGCCCCGCTCGTTCCTGCGGCCACCGCCACCGCCACCACCGGCGTTACCGCCACGGGTGCCGCTCTGTCGCTGCTGCGGAGGGCGCTCGCCCCGCTCGCGCTTGGGAGCGCCGCCGGCCGCGTCCGCGCCCGGCTCGTCGTCGAGGCGGAGGGTCAGGGAGATGCGCTTGCGCGGGATGTCGACGTCCATGACCTTCACCTTGACCACGTCGCCGGGCTTCACCACGTCGCGCGGGTCCTTGACGAAGTTCTTCGACATCGCGGACACGTGCACCAGCCCGTCCTGGTGCACGCCGATGTCCACGAACGCACCGAAGGCGGCCACGTTGGTGACGACGCCCTCCAGGACCATTCCGGACGCGAGGTCGCCGATCTTCTCGACGCCGTCCTTGAAGGTGGCCGTCTTGAACGCCGGACGCGGGTCGCGGCCGGGCTTCTCCAGCTCGCGCAGGATGTCGGTCACCGTCGGCAGACCGAAGGTCCCGTCGACGAAGTCGTCCGCCCGGAGCGAGCGCAGCCTGCCGGTGTCGCCGATCAGCGCCGCGACCTCGCCGCCCGTCGCCTTCACCATCCGGCGCACCACCGGGTACGCCTCGGGGTGCACCGACGACGCGTCGAGCGGGTCGTCGCCGCCCCGGATGCGCAGGAAGCCCGCGCACTGCTCGTACGCCTTCGGGCCGAGCCTGGCCACGTCCTTGAGCGCCCGGCGGGAGCGGAACGGTCCGTTGGCGTCCCGGTGCGCCACGATGTTCTCGGCGAGGCCGCCGCTGATGCCGGAAACCCGCGAAAGCAGCGGCGCGGAGGCGGTGTTGACGTCGACGCCGACGCCGTTCACACAGTCCTCGACGACGGCGTCGAGCGAGCGCGAGAGCTTCACCTCGGCCAGGTCGTGCTGGTACTGGCCCACGCCGATGGACTTCGGGTCGATCTTCACCAGCTCCGCGAGCGGGTCCTGGAGCCGCCGCGCGATGGAGACGGCGCCGCGCAACGACACGTCGAGCCCGGGGAGTTCCTGCGAGGCGAAGGCGGAGGCCGAGTAGACCGAGGCGCCCGCCTCCGAGACCATCACCTTCGTCAGCTTCAACTCGGGGTGCTTGGCCAGGAGTTCGGCCGCGAGCTTGTCGGTCTCGCGGGACGCCGTGCCGTTGCCGATCGCGACCAGTTCGACCGCGTGCTCCTTCGCCAGGCGGGCCAGCCGGTCGAGCGCCTGGTCCCACTTGTTGGCGGGGACGTGCGGGTAGATCGTGTCCGTGGCCACCACCTTGCCGGTGGCGTCGACCACGGCGACCTTCACGCCGGTGCGGAAGCCCGGGTCGAGGCCGAGCGTCGCCCGGGTGCCGGCGGGCGCGGCGAGCAGCAGGTCGCGCAGGTTCGCCGCGAACACCCTGACCGCCTCGTCCTCGGCCGCCGTCCGCAGCCGCAGCCGCAGGTCGATCCCGAGGTGGACGAGGATGCGGGTCCGCCAGGCCCAGCGGACCGTGTCCTGGAGCCACTTGTCGCCCGGGCGCCCCCGGTCGGCGACGCCGAAGCGACCCGCGACGATCCCCTCGTACGAGGACGGGCCGGGCAGCTCCGACGGCTCCTCCGGCTCCAGGTCGAGGCTGAGCACGTCCTCCTTCTCGCCCCGCAGCATGGCGAGCACCCGGTGCGAGGGCAGCGCCGTGAACGGCTCGGCGAAGTCGAAGTAGTCGGCGAACTTCGACCCGGCCTCCTCCTGCCCGTCCCGCACCTTCGCGACGAGCCGGCCGCGGCCCCACATGCGCTCGCGCAGCTCGCCGATGAGGTCGGCGTCCTCGGAGAACTTCTCGGCGAGGATCGCCCGCGCGCCCTCCAGCGCGGCGGCGGCGTCCGCGACGCCCTTGTCCCCGTCCACGAAGGCCGCGGCGGCGGCCGTCGGTTCGACGGACGGGTCGGCGAGCAGGCCCTCCGCCAGCGGCGCGAGACCGGCCTCACGGGCGATCTGGGCCTTGGTCCGGCGCTTCGGCTTGAAGGGCAGGTAGATGTCCTCCAGGCGCGCCTTGGTGTCGGCCGCCCGGATGCCGGCCTCCAGCTCCGGCGTCAGCTTGCCCTGCTCGCGTACCGAGTCGAGGATCGCCGTCCGGCGGTCCTCCAACTCGCGCAGATAGCGCAGCCGCTCCTCCAGGGTGCGCAGCTGCGCGTCGTCGAGCATCTCGGTCGCTTCCTTGCGGTAGCGCGCGATGAACGGGACGGTCGAACCGCCGTCGAGGAGCTCGACGGCTGCCTTCACCTGTCGCTCGCGTACGCCGAGCTCCTCGGCGATCCTTGCTTCGATGGACGTCGTCACGGTGTCCCGACTCGCCTTCTCGTGCCTCAAGCTTGCGAGTGCATTGTGCCGGGTCGGTCACCCGGACGCGGCAACCGACCCGTTCCGGCGGTTCGCCGGGGCCGGTGTCACCCCTTGCCGGTGAGGTCCGCGGGGAAGGCGCCCGCGGCCGCCGCGGCGAACAGGAAGCCGCGGCCCAGCCCGGTCAGGCGCTCGACGCCGACCGCGCCGAGGTGCTCGTACGGCGCGGAGTCCAGCCGGTCGGTGTGCTCCTCCAGCTCGGCGCGGAGGGCGGTGCCCGACTCCGTCAGCTCCCCGTCGGCGTCGAGCAGCCCGCGCCCGCGCAGCCGCTCCACCGCCGCGTCCCAGTCGGCGCGCCGCCAGCCGCGGGAGCCGAGGACCCAGCGGGGGGCCATGCCCTTGCCGGTGGCGGTGTGCGAGACGAGGGCCTCGACGGGGTCGAGGCCGGCGGAGAGCAGGGCCGTGAGGTGCCCGTCGCCCCGGTGCTCGCGCAGCAGGGTCGCGGCGTGCCAGTAGGCGAGGTGGGGCTGCTCGGGCACCGGCAGGTCCGCGTGGGCCGAGTACAGCGGCCGGGCGTGCCGGGTGCAGGCCTCGGCGGCGCGCAGCGCGAGCTCCGCCGCCTCGGCCATCTCCGGGGAGGCGACGGCGTCGTCGCCGAGCAGCCGGCGCAGGGTCGCGTCGGCGGTCCGCAGCCGCGCGTCCAGCACCTCGGCGGGGGAGGCGGTCTCCCAGACGGCGGGCAGGTGCCGGGCGAGCAGCTCGTGGTTGTAGTTGTAGAAGGTCGCGGCGACCGTGCCCGCGCCCACCGCGCCGAGGGCGGCGCTCCGTGCGGCGAGCCGCATCGAGCTCTGGTCGGTGAAGCCGAGGGCGGCGAACTCGCGGTCCAGGTCAGGCGAGAAGTACAGCGTGGAGTGCAGCGGGTTGAGGGCGTTGTGGCAGCGGCGCCCCGCGCGCGGCGGCAGTGGAGTCGTCATGGACGCGAACGTTACCGACTGGTCGGTACGACGGGAACAGGCGGACCGCGCCCACCGGGACGATGGCAGGAAAGGTGGGTTGCCCGTCGTTGCGGACGCCACGGCCGCCGCGAAGGATGGAGGCATGACGCAGCGCCCCCTCCTCGTCGTCCTCTTCGACGACGTCCAGAGCCTCGACGTCACCGGACCCGTCGAGGTGTTCGCCGGTGCCGGCCGCGCCGCCGGCGACCCGGCCGCGTACCCCCTCAGGACCGCCTCCCTGGACGGCGGCCCGGTCCGCACGCACAGCGGCCTGCGCCTGCTTCCCGACACCACCCTCGACGAGGCCGTCGCCGACGGCCCGCCGCACACCCTCGTCGTCCCCGGCGGCGAGGGCACCCGGGTGCCCGACCCCGCCCTCGTCGACTGGCTGCGCACCCACGCCCCGCGCGCCCGGCGCCTGGTGTCCGTCTGCACCGGGGCGCTGCTCCTCGCCGAGGCCGGTCTGCTCGACGGGCACCGGGCCACCACCCACTGGGTCGCCTGCGACCACCTCGCCCGCTGCTACCCGGACGTCGACGTCGACCCCGATCCGATCTTCGTACGGGACGGCAGGCTCGCCACCTCCGCCGGCGTCACCGCGGGCATCGACCTCGCCCTCGCCCTCGTCGAGGAGGACCTCGGCCGGGACGTGGCCCTCACCGTCGCCCGCCATCTGGTCGTCTTCCTGCGCCGCCCCGGCAACCAGGCCCAGTTCAGCGCCCAGCTGTCCGCCCAGACCGCCCGCCGGGAGCCGCTGCGCGACCTCCAGCACTGGATCACCGAGCACCCCGACGCCGACCTCTCCGTCGACGCGCTCGCCGCCCGCGTCCGCCTCTCGTCCCGCCACTTCGCCCGGGCCTTCCACGCGGAGACCGGCACCCCGCCCGGCCGCTACGTCGACCGGGTCCGGCTCGAACACGCCCGCCGCCTCCTGGAGGAGACCTCGCGCGGCGTCGAAGAGGTCGCCCGCGCCTCCGGCTACGGCACCCCGGAGGCCATGCGCCGCGCCTTCCTCAAGGCGCTCGGCACCGCCCCGGCGGAGTACCGCCGCCGCTTCCACGCGGTCCTCACCTGACCGTCCTCCTGCGCCGTCGTCGGCCTCGGCCGTCGGCGGGCTCTCCCGTGGTCGACCGCGCGCCGTCCGGAAGCGATCCCTTCGTGGGGCGACCCTTCGCCCGTGGATCCGTGGTCGCCCGGGTCCGCCATCGACCGTTCCGCCAACCGATCGAGGAACCGACATGCAGATCGCCGTTTTGCTCTACGACCGCTTCACCACCCTCGACGCCGTCGGGCCGTACGAGCTCCTGGCCCGCCTCCCCGGAGCCGAGACCGTCTTCGTCGCCAAGGAGGCCGGGCCGGTCCGCAACGACCAGGGCAGCCTGGCCCTCGTCGCCGACAAGAGCCTCGCCGAGGTCCCGAGCCCGGACATCGTGCTGGTCCCCGGCGGACCCGACGCGCGCGTGGCCATGCACGACCAGGAGACCCTGGACTGGCTGCGCGCGGCCGACGCCACCAGCACCTGGACCACCTCGGTGTGCACCGGCTCGCTGATCCTCGCCGCGGCCGGCCTGCTCGAGGACCGCCGGGCGACCACCCACTGGCTCGCCTTCGACGAACTGCGGGCCCAGGGCGTCGAGCCGACCGGCGAGCGGGTCGTCTTCGACGGCAAGTACGTCACGGCCGCAGGGGTCTCGTCCGGCATCGACATGGCGCTGCACCTGCTCGGCCGGATCGCCGGCGACGAGGTCGCCCAGACGATCCAGCTGCTCACCGAGTACGACCCCCAGCCGCCCTACGACGCGGGATCCCCGGAGAAGGCCCCGGCGGCGATCGTCGCGCACTGGCGGGGCACGGACACCAGGGACCTCGTCAAGGAGGGCTGAGACCCCGCTCGCGGGCTCAGAGGCCGTACGTGAAGCGGGGCGCGCGGCGCTCGAGGAAGGCGGCGACACCCTCCGCGCTGTCGCCGCTGCCGCGCGCCTGCTCCGCCCAGTGGGCGTCCCGGTCCAGCCGCCCGTCGATGAACTCCTTGGCCGCCGCCTGGGTCAGCAGCGACCGGGAGACGAGGATCCGGGCGAACTCGGCCACCCGCTTGTCGAGTGCGCCCACCGGGTGGAGCTCGTCCACGAACCCGGTCCGCAACGCCCGGTCCGCGTCGATCAGTTCGCCCGAGAACAGCAGGTATTTGGCGGTCGACGGGCCCACGAGGGCGGCGAGCCTGCGGGTCGACGAGGACCGGTAGACGAGGCCGAGCTTCGAGGGGGTGATCCCGAACCGGCTGCCCTCCTCGGCGAAGCGCAGGTCGCAGGCGGCGGCGAGCTGGCTGCCGCCCCCGACGCAGAAGCCGCGGACGGCCGCCAAGGTCGGCTTGGGGAAGGCCGCGAGCGCCTCCTCGGCCCGTACCGAGGCCGTCTGCTGCTCTTCTCCGGACTCCCGCAGCGTCGAGATGTCGGCCCCGGCGCAGAAGGTGTCGCCCTCGCCGGTGAGGACGAGCACCCGGACGGCCGGGTCGGCGGCGAGCCGCTCCAGGATGCCGGGCAGGGCGCGCCACATGCCGGCGCTCATCGCGTTGCGCTTGGCGGGGTTGGCGATGACGACGGTGGCGACCCCGTCCGTGACGCTGTCCTTCAGCTGCGGCTCCATGGGCCGGATGCTATCCGCCGGGCCCGAACGTACGATCAGGAAGGGGTCGCTCCGAGGAGGCACCGCATGGCGGAGGACGCCCGTGACCCCATTGCCGCGACGGACTCCGTCCGGGACATGGCCCGTCAGGGGAAGAAGCTGAGGCGCGGATTCGGCTGGCTGGCGGCGCTCGGCGTCCTGCTGGTGATCGCCGGTGTCGTCGGTCTGGTCTACACGGGCCTGGCGACCCTGACCTCGATGCTGCTCTTCGGCTGGCTGCTGCTGATCGGCGGCGTGGTGGGACTCCTCCAGGCCATCGGGTCACGGGGCACCAGCTCCTTCTGGCTCGCCGTGGTGGTGGCCGCGCTGAACATCGCGGCCGGCGTCGTGGTGATCCGCCATCCGGAGGGCTCGGCGGAGGCGCTGACGATGTTCGCCGCGCTGCTCTTCCTGACCGGCGGGCTCTTCCGACTGGTGGGCAGTCTGGTGGTGCGCGGGCCGCAGTTCGGCTGGACCCTGCTCCAGGGTGCCTTCGGTCTGCTGCTCGGCCTGCTCGTCCTGTTCGACTGGCCGGACAGCAGCCGGTACGTGCTCGGGGTCTTCTTCTCGCTCGCGCTGCTGTTCGACGGTCTCGGCCTGATCGCCATGGGCGTCGGGGGCCGGCGCATCGTCGGTATGGTGACCCCGCCGATGCCGGCGACGGGCACACCTCCGGAGTCATCAGAAATCGTGCAGGATCAGTCGAACAATTGACGTCGGCATACCCAGGCGGTCAGAAGGCGGCCGATAAGTGTCGACTTCTGGTCAGTAGGCCGGTCTGCCCGCGCGGATTGCCAAGACTCGATCCGTGGCGAGAATCGAGCACGAGGGTGGGAACGGGACCGTGGACACCCACGGAGGCGTCCCCACCCGGCAACCGTCCTACGAAGGAGTCTGGCGCTTCACCGCGGCCGCGGTCGACGTCTCCGTCCCGCAGGCCCGGCACGCCGTACGCGACCTGCTGGTCCGCCAGGGCGTCCCCCTCCACGAGGAGATCATGGACGGCCTGCTGCTGATCGTCTCCGAGCTGGTCACCAACGCCGTGCGGCACGCGGCGCTGCTGTCCCCGGAGATAGCGGTGGAGGTGGCCATCGGCCCCGAGTGGATCAGGGTGTCCGTCGAGGACAACCACCCGTACCGCCCCAAGGCGCTGGAAGCGGACTACGGGCAGACGGGCGGGCGCGGGCTGCTGCTCGTCCGGGAGGTCGCCCAGGAGGCCGGCGGCGCCTGCGACGTCGAGCACACCGCGACCGGAGGGAAGATCATCTGGGCGGCGCTGCCCCTGGCCCCGATGGCACCGGGGCCGGGGAGCGCGCCGCACCCGACGGTCACCAGCCCCCGGACGGACCCGTCAGCTCCCTGACGGCCGGACGCGCCGCGTCGAGCACCGTCATGAACCAGGCGGAGAACGGCGCGGCGGCGTGGCGCTCGGCCAGCTCCTCGGCGGTCACGAAGGCGGTGTCCTCGATCTCCTCCGGGTCCGGCCGCGGCTCGGCCTGCACGAGGCCGACGAAGAGGTGGTTGAACTCCTGCTCCACCAGGCCCGACGCGGGGTCCGGGTGGTTGTACCGGACGGTTCCGGCCTCGGCGAGCAGCGTCGGCGAGACGCCGAGCTCCTCGAAGGTCCGCCGGGCCGCCGCGGCGAACGGCGCCTCGCCCGGGTAGGGGTGGCCGCAGCAGGTGTTCGACCACACGCCGGGGGAGTGGTACTTGCCGAGCGCACGGCGCTGGAGCAGCAGGCGCCCGTCCTCGTCGAAGAGGAAGACGGAGAAGGCGCGGTGGAGCTGACCCGGCGCCTGATGGGCGGCGAGCTTCTCCGCCGTGCCGATGGTCCTCCCCTCCTCGTCGACCAGTTCGAGCATGATCGGCGCCGCGGCTCCGGACGGCTGGACACCGTTCGACGTGATCTCCGGCGAGATCTGAGCCGCGGTGGCTGGTGTGGTCGGCATACCCATCCTTCGCTTCGGTCCTCGGCCCGGTGGGGCCACCACAGTCTGCCGTACAAAACCGGCTTGTCCGTACTTCGTCGGCCGGACGTGGCCGCTCCCGCCGCACCGGAGGGGCACCGGT
>NZ_JBHJQI010000188.1:0-12930 GCF_042262805.1 Streptomyces sp. NPDC056361 | reverse complement strand
GCGCCGCGCTGACCGTCGTCGCCACCGGCCACCTTCTCGGCGGTCTCCGGGGTGATCAGCGCGTCGATGCCGTAGCCGTTGCCCTCCACGAGCCCGGACGAGCGGGGCGACGCCGACGAGGTCGTCCGGCTCTCCGGCGCCGTCACCTCCGCCGAGCTCGGCCGTTTCCCGGAGCCGCTGGCCCCCGGCACGGCCGCGCGGCGGGCCGGGCTCGCCCCGGTCGGGCCCGGAGAGGTCGCCGAGGCAGCCCGGAAGCTCGCCGCCGACCACGACCTGGTGCTCGTCGAAGGGGCGGGCGGTCTCCTCGTCCGCTTCGACGAGGAGGGCGGGACGCTCGCCGACGTGGCCGCGCTCCTCGACGCGCCCGTCCTCGTGGTCGTTCCGGCCGGCCTCGGAACCCTCAACACGACGGCCCTGACGGGCGAGGCACTCCGCGCCCGCGGCATCGAGCAGCTCGGTGTCGTGGTCGGCAGCTGGCCCGCCGAGCCCGACCTCGCGGCGCGCTGCAACCTGGCCGACCTGCCGGAATCGGCGGGCGCACCGCTGCTCGGCGCGGTACCGGAGCGCTCGGGGTCGCTCACCCCCGCGGAATTCCGGACGGCGGCGGCCGACTGGCTCGCGCCGGCGCTCGGCGGCACGTGGGACGCGGCGGCCTTCGCGGAGGCGGCCGGAGCCTGAGGCGGCGGCCGTGAACTCCGTAGGCTGGGGTCCATGCGCGCTCACGTTCAGGAGATCGTCTTCGACTGTGCCGGCCCGGCCGCACTCGTCCGCTTCTGGTCAGGGCTCCTCGGCGGTGACCCGGTCGACCGGAGCGACGACTGGTCGTACGTCGACCCGCCGGACTTCGTCCGACTCGCCTTCCAACGCGTGCCCGAGGGCAAGTCGGCGAAGAACCGGGTCCATCTCGACCTGGAGGTCCCCGACCCGTCCCGGGCCGCCGACGAGGCACTGCGCTCCGGTGCGGTCCGGGTCGGCGACCTCGTGACGGACGAGCAGGGCTCCTTCCAGGTCATGCGGGACCCGGAGGGCAACGAGTTCTGCTTCGTGACCGGATGAGGTGCGCACGGTGACCCCGACCCCGCCCCCGACCCCTCCTCCGCGACGGCCCTCCGCCCCGGGGCCTCACGTCCACCACCCCCTGTTCGCCCGCTTCTACGCCCGTGTGAGCGTGTCGGCCGACGCCCACGGCGGGCTCGGCGCCCTGCGCGCCGAGCTCCTCTCCGGCCTCACCGGCCGCGTCGTCGAGATCGGCGCCGGGAACGGACTGAACTTCGCCCACTACCCCACCACCGTCACCGAGGTCGTGGCCTTCGAGCCGGAACCCCATCTGCGGCGCCTCGCCGAGGAGGCCGCGCGCCGGGCTCCCGTCCCGGTGACCGTGCTCCCGGGAACGGCCGAGGCCCTGCCGGCCGAGACCGGTTCTTTCGACGCGGCCGTCGCCTCCCTCGTCCTGTGCACCGTACGGAACGTCCCCCAGGCCCTCTCCGAGCTGCGCCGCGTCCTCCGCCCGGAGGGCGAGCTCCGCTTCTTCGAACACGGTGCGGCCGACTCCCCCGCTCTGGCCCGCCTGCAACGCGCGCTCGACCGCACGGTCTGGCCCCTTCTCTTCGGCGGCTGCCACACCTCCCGCACCCCCCTCTCCGCGATCACGTCCGCCGGCTTCACGCTCCTCTCCCACCGCTCCTTCAACCTCCCCGAACAGGGACCCCGCCTGCCCTCCTCCCCCTGCGTCCTCGGCACGGCACGGCGCTAGGCGACTTCTCGTCGACCAGGCCGGGCCCACCATGCATGGCCCGTGCGCCCCCGGGAAAACGAATTGCCTCGGGGCCCCGGCTCGCGTTGGCTGGGTGGCATGACCGAACTCCTTACCGACCGCCTCGTCCTGCGCCGATGGCGAGACTCCGACCTGGAACCGTGGGCGGCGATGAACGCCGATCCCGAGGTCCGTGAGCACCTGGGCGACCTCCTCTCCCGTGAGCAGAGCGATGCCTCCGTGGCCCGCTTCGAGGCCGACTTCGACCGGCGCGGCTACGGGTGGCTGGCGGTCGAGGTACGGGACACCGGCGCGTTCGCCGGTTTCGCGGGCCTGGACGAGGTGGACGACGGCCTGCCGTTCACGGGCGTGGAGATCGGCTGGCGGCTCGCCCGCTCGGCCTGGGGCCACGGCTACGCCACCGAGGCCGCGCAGGCCGTCCTGTCCCACGGCTTCGAGACGCTCGGACTCCCCGAGATCCTCGCCGTGACGACGGCCACCAACCTCCGTTCCCAGGCGGTGATGCGCCGGATCGGCATGACCCGGTCCCCGGAGGACGACTTCGACGACCCCACCGCGCCCGAGGGCCCGCTGCGTCCGAACGTGCTGTACCGGATCGCGCGCACTTCCTAGGAAGCCCTTGCCGGTCATGGAGTGAGCCAGGGGCCCTTGTGCTCACCCACATGTGGGAGCGGATGTCCGGTCCGCCCGTTTGCGAGGGGTGGGCCGGGGTTCAGGCGGGGGTGACGAAGCCCGACTCGTAGGCGGTGATGACGGCCTGCGTCCGGTCCCGCGCACCCAGCTTGGCCAGGACCGCGCTCACGTGGGTCTTCACCGTCTCCGCTCCGACGATCAGCTCCCGGGCGATCTCGACGTTGGTCATGCCCTTCGCCATCAGGCGCAGGACGTCCTCCTCGCGTTGTGTCAGGGCGGCCCGCTCCAGTGCCTTGCGGGCCTGCCGGTTCCCGTACTCGGAGGCGAGCGCCCGGACAGCGGCCGGGTACAGCAGCGTCTCGCCCTCCGCCACCAGCCGCACCGCGTGCACGATCTCCGCCGGACGGGCTCGCTTCAGCAGGAATCCGTCCGCGCCGGCCCGCAGTGCCTGATAGACGTACTCGTCGTTCTCGAAGGTGGTGACCACGAGGATCTTCGGCGGCGAGTCGACGGTCCGCAGGACCGCCTTGGTGGCCTCGATCCCGTCGAGCAACGGCATCCGGACGTCCATCGCGACCACGTCGGGGCGCAGTTGCCGCACGAGCGGGACGACCGCGGCTCCGTCGGCGGCCTCACCGACCACCTCGATGTCGGGCTGGGCCTCCAGGACGGCGCGCAGACCCGCGCGCACCAGGGGCTCGTCGTCGACGAGCAGCACGGTCACTGACATCCGGTCAGCGTATGCGCTCCAGCGGCAGTCTCGCGTGCACCCTCCAGTCCCCTCTGTGCGGTCCCGTATCGACCTCTCCGCCGAGCAAAGCGGCCCGCTCCCGCATTCCTCGCAACCCACTGCCACTCCCCCCGCCGCCGCCGGCCGTCACGGAGGGCTTGTCCGGCAGCGGATTGATCACCTCCAGGTCCAGCCGGTCGGCCACCATGCCGATCCTGACGCGCACCGGCACCGGTCCGCAGTGCCGCAGCACATTGGTGAGTGCTTCCTGGAGGATCCGATACCCCTCTTGAGTGACCGGCCCCGTCAACTGCTCCAGTGGGCCCATCAGTTCCGCGTCGACGGTGGCTCCCGACGCTCTCGCCGAGGCGAGCAGTCGATCGGCCTCGGCCAGCGTCGGCCGCTGGGACGGCCGTTGTCCCGAATCCCGCAGGACGAGGAGAACCCGCTCCAGGTCCTCCAGTGCCGCCCGGCCCGTCTCCTCGATCGCGCTCAACGCGCGGTCGGTGAACTCCGGATCGCCGGCCGCCCGGGCGGCTCCGGCCTGAACGACCGCCACGGTCAGGGCGTGACCGATCGAGTCGTGCAGCTCCCGCGCGATGCGGGTGCGCTCCAGGAGCTGCTCGGTGCGGGCTTCGAGCGCCGTGAGCCGTTCCGCCGACGAAGGGCCCAACAGGCGCCGGCCGATGGAGGTGACCACCTTGCCCAGCAGGATCACGAGTCCGATCAGCAGGAACAGGGGCACCGGAGCCAGCAGCCACGCCGCCCAGGAAGGCGGAGTGAAGGGCAGGATGCTGTCATCGACGAGCGGGCCATCGACCCCGACGCGGATCAAATCAACCGTCGCGACGGGCAGCACCACGCTCGCGCCCACGGTCACCACCGAGAGGAGGAGCCGTATCTCCAGCCACAGCAGAGTCCGCCAGCGGTCGCCCCAGTGCCTGGACGCGACAGTGCTGAAACGGCCGCCGTCGGCGTCCCGGTCGTGCGGCGCGAGGAGGAACTGCGCCTGGAGCCCCTCGGCCAGCCGCATCCAGGGCAGCAGTCCCAGCGGTATGACGAGGAGCAGGGGCATCCACGGCGTGTCGCGCTCTATGAACATCCACACGGCCAGCATGAGCACGGGCACACACAGGTGCACCCAGCGTGAGTAGGTGACGGGTCGGACAGCTGCACGGAACAGTTGCTGCATGTCCTCATCGTGGCAGTTCACAGCCCTGGGGCGACTCCCCTGCACGGGGGAGACGGAACCCTCGCTCGGGGGAGGTCGAAGGGTGGGGCCGGTGGCGAACCTTGAGACATGAACAGCATCGCGATCCGAGAACTGACCAAGCAGTTCGGCCGCACCCGGGCCGTGGACCGACTCACCTTCGATGTCGTGCCCGGCCGGGTGACCGGGTTCCTGGGACCCAACGGCGCGGGGAAGTCCACCACGATGCGGCTGCTCCTGGGACTTGACCGGATCACCTCCGGGACGGCCACGATCGCGGGCCGCCGCTTCGGCGAACTCCCCGACCCGCTCCGCCGGGTGGGTGCCCTCCTCGACGCGCAGTCGGCGCACGGCGGGCGCACGGCGAGGGACCACCTCCGCTTCCTCGCGGCCGCCGGCCGCATTCCGCCGACCCGCGTGGAGGAGGTCCTGGAACAGGCGGGGATAGCCTCGGCGGCCCGGCGAAGGATCAAGACCTTCTCCCTGGGCATGCGCCAGCGCCTCGGCATCGCGGCCGCACTGCTGGGCGACCCCGGTGTGCTGCTCCTGGACGAGCCGACCAACGGTCTCGACCCCGAGGGCATCATCTGGATACGGGAGCTGATGCGGTCACTGGCCGCCGAGGGACGCACGGTCCTCGTCTCCAGCCATCTGATGAGCGAGACCGCTGCCCTCGCCGACCACCTGGTCGTCCTGGGGCGGGGCAGGCTGCTGGCCGACTCCTCGATGCGGGACTTCATCGATGCCCGCAGCGCCCCGAGGGCGCGACTGCGCACGACCGACCCGGGCCGGCTGCGGGAGGCCCTCGCCCGGGACGGCCTCGACCTGGTCACCGCCGAGGGCGGGCGGTGGACCGTGGACGGCATACGCGCCGGGGAACTCGGCACCATGGCCGCCCGCGAAGGCATCCCGCTGCTGGAACTGGTCGACGAGCGGGCGTCCCTGGAACAGGCCTACCTGGATCTGACCGCCGAGCACGCCCCCTTCGCCGCCACCCGTTGACACGAACCGTCAAGGAGGATTCGTCATGAGCACCCCGCTGCCCACCGTCCCCGTCCTGCACTCGGAATGGATCAAGATACGGTCCCTGCGCGGCGCCCTCGGGGCGCTGGCGGCCGTCTGTGTCGCCACCGCGGGCATCCAGATGCTGACGGCGGCCCTGACCCGTGGGGCGGAGTCCGGAGGTATAGGGGACGATCCGCTTCTCGCGGCCTTCTACGGGATCAACTTCGGCACGATCGCGGCCTTCGCCTTCGGCGCGACGGCGATGGCCTCCGAATTCCACAACGGCGCCCTGCGCACGTCGTTGACCGCGGTGCCGAGCCGCACGCGCTTCTACCTGTCGAAGATGGCGGTGGTGGGCGGACTCGCCTTCCTGGCCGGCCAGTCCGCCGGGCTGACGGCCTTCATCGGGGGGCAGGCGTTCATGGGGCGCCACGCCTTGGAACTCGGCGACGAGGGGACCTACCGGGCGATCTTCGGGTGCGGCCTGTACCTGACGCTGATGGCCCTGCTGGCCGCCGGGCTGGCGGCGGTGCTGCGCAGTGCGACGGTCGTCCTGAGCCTGCTCATACCCTTCGTGCTGCTCGTTCCGTTCGTGCTCGGCTCGGCCTCCGAGGGCGCCGCCCGGTTCCTGCCGGACCGGGCCGGTCAGGCGGTCATGCGGATGGAGTCGCCCGACGGCCTCGGTCCCTGGACCGGAATCGGGGTCCTGGCCCTGTGGGCGCTTGTCTCGATGGTCGGCGGATGGCTGGAGGTGCGGCGCCGGGATGCCTGAAGCGTCCCGCCCCGCGGAACTCCGTGGCAGGGCCTCGGCCCCTCGTGATGGGATCCGGCCATGGTCGATCTGCAGATACGCGCCGCTGTGCCCGCCGATGCCGATGGCGTCCTGGCCTTCTGGAAGGAGTCGGCCGAGGGGACCTCGATCTCGGACGACGTGAACGGGGTGACGCGGCTGGTCGAGCGCGATCCCGAGGCTCTGATCCTCGCCGTGGCCGACGGGCGGATCGTGGGGTCCGTGATCGCGGGGTGGGACGGCTGGCGTGCCTCGCTGTACCGGCTCGCCGTGCTGCCATCGCATCGGAGGCGGGGCATCTCCACTGCTCTGCTGCGTGCGGCGGAGGAGCGGTTCGCCGCGCTCGGCGGACGGCGCGCGGACGCGATGGTCCTGGAGGCGAACGAGACGGGACGGCTTCTGTGGACGGCAGCCGGGTACGAGCGCGAGGAGCGCTGGCGCCGCTGGGTGAAGCCGCTCGGGAGGTGAGGGGAGGCCAGGCCACCACGGCGCTTTGCCCATCCTTTACCATGGTGTCTCATCCCGACGACCGAAAGGTGTGAGCGTCCGCCCATGGGCGAGCCTCCCAGTAGCACTGGTTCCGACAGCTCCGGCTTCGACTGCCGACACCGAGCGATCCCTCTCCCCCTGACTGATCATGGGACGGAGGTGAACCGATGACCGAAGTGCTTCTGCTCCTCCTTGCGCTCCTCCTCTCTCTGGCGTGTGGTGCGTTCGTCGCGGCGGAGTTCTCGTTGACGACCGTCGAGCGCGGCGAACTCGAAGCCGCCGCGGAGCGCGGCGAGCGCGGGGCGGCGAGCGCCCTGAAGGCCGTACGGTCGCTCACCTTCCAGCTCTCCGGCGCGCAGCTGGGCATCACCGTCACCAACCTCGTGGTCGGCATGCTCGCCGAGCCCTCGGTGGCCAAGCTGATCCGCGGCCCGATCGAGGCGCTCGGTCTCTCCCCCTCGGTCGCGTCCTCCGTGGCACTGGTGCTGGGTACGGCCCTGTCGACCGTCGTCCTGATGGTCGTCGGCGAGCTGGTCCCGAAGAACTGGGCGATCTCCTCGCCCCTCGCGGTCGCCAAGGCGGTGGCCACGCCCCAGCGGGTGTTCACCGCCGCCTTCAAGCCGCTGATCAGCCACCTCAACAACACCGCGAACCGCCTGCTGCGCCGGCTCGGCATGGAGCCGACCGAGGAGTTGGCCTCCGCGCGCTCCCCGCAGGAACTGGTGGCGCTCGCGCGGCACTCCGCGAAGGAGGGCGCCCTCGAAGCGGACACGGCGGAGCTGTTCGTCCGCACGCTCAACCTGGCCGAGCTGACCGCCGAGAACGTGATGACGCCCCGCGTGCAGGTCACCGCACTGGAGGTGCAGGCCACCGCCGAGGACGTGGCGAACGCGACCCGCGCCACCGGCCTCTCCCGCTTCCCGGTCTACCGGGGCAACCTCGACTCGGTCGTGGGCATCGCGCACATCAAGGACGTGCTCGCCATACCGGCAGCCGAACGGCCGCGCCGCCGCATCGGCGAGATGCTGCGCGAGCCGCTGCTCGTGCCCGAGACCCTGACCGTGGACCGGCTCCTGGACCGGCTCTCCGGCAAGCAGACGATGGCCGTCGTCATCGACGAGTACGGCGGCACGGCCGGCGTCGTCACCCTGGAGGACATCGTCGAGGAGGTCGTGGGCGAGGTCCGCGACGAGCACGACCCGCACGAGACGCCGGACCTGGCGCGGGCGGGCGAGGACGCGGACGGGCGCGAGCTGTGGTCCGCGGACGGCGCCGCCCGTACGGACCAGGTGGGCGCGATCGGCCTCCGCGTGCCGGACGGCCCGTACGAGACGCTCGCGGGTGTCCTGGCCACCGAGCTGGGCCGCATCCCGGCCGTCGGCGACAGCGTGGAGCTGGCCGGCTGGCGGCTGGACGTCGTGGACGCCTCCGGCCGGCGCGCCGCGCGCGTGCTGATGCACGCCCCCGCGCACGACGCCGTGGGCGAGACCGGCGACGAGACCGGGGAGGCCCGCCGATGATCGTGGTCCAGTTGTTGATCGGCCTGCTGACGCTGGTGGTCAACGCGTTCTTCGTCGGCGCCGAGTTCGCCCTGATCTCGGTCCGCCGCAGCCAGATCGAGCCGATGGCCGAGGCGGGGAACCGGCGGGCGCGCAGCGTCATCTGGGGCCTCGAGCACGTCTCCGCGATGCTCGCCGCGGCTCAGCTCGGCATCACGCTGTGCACCCTGGTCCTCGGCATCGTCGCCGAGCCGGCCATCGCGCACCTGCTCGAACCGGTCTTCGACGCGGTCGGCGTCCCGCACGGGCTCGTGCACCCGATCTCGTTCGTGATCGCCCTGTCGGTCGCGACCTACCTGCACATGCTGCTGGGCGAGATGGTCCCGAAGAACATCGCGCTCGCCGAGCCGACGCGCTCCGCGCTGCTGCTCGGGCCGCCCCTGGTGACGCTCGCGCGGGCGCTGCGGCCGGTGATCTTCGCGATCAACGCCTTCGCCAACGCGCTGCTCAAGCTGCTCCGCGTGGAGGTCAAGGACGAGGTCTCGGCGACGTTCTCGGACGACGAGCTGGCCCGGATGGTCACCGACGCGGGTGACGCCGGACTCCTCGACGACCGGGCCGCCGAGCGGCTGCACGACGCCCTGGAGCTGGGTCGGCGTCCCGTGCGGGACGTCGTGATGCCGGCGGAGAAGGTCGTGTACGCGCAGGTCGGCACGACCCCCGAGGAGCTGGAGGCGCTGTCGGCGCGGACGGGCTTCTCCCGCTTCCCCGTCGTCGACTCGGAGCGCCGGATCCTCGGCTACCTGCACGTCAAGGACGCCCTGGACGTGTCGCCGCGCGACCTGCCGTTCCCGGTGTCGGCGCTGCGGCCGATCGCCCGGGTCCGGGCGGCCACGCCCCTGGACGACGTCCTCACGGCGATGCGCCGCAGCCGGACGCACCTGGCGGCCGTCCTCGACGAGGACGGCAAGCCGGCCGGCCTCGTGGCGATGGAGGACGTGCTGCGCGAGCTGGTGGGGCGCCCCACGGCGCCGTGACGGCCGTGGCCCCGACGGGCGTCCGGAGCACCGCTCCGGGCGCCCTCGCCATGTCAGAGCGCGGTGGCGGCCAGCCAGTCGTCGAGGAGGTCCCGGTCGCCGGTGTGCGTGAACCGGCGGTCGTCGGCCCCGTACCTGCGGTGCAGGAGCAGCAGCAGCTCACCCGCGTCCGCCTCGACGCCACCGGTCGGTTCCGTGCCGCCGTTCCCCCGGGTCCAGGTGAAGCCTCCTCCACCGAGGGCCAGCGTCCGGACGTCGCCGGTGTCGCGGGCGGTGAGCCGGAGGACGGCGCCATCGCGGTCGAGGTGGGCGACCGGCTCCGCGATCCACGGGATGTACGGGGCGTCGCCGAGGAAGTGGTCCATCGCGTCGACGGCCGTGCGCGGGTCGA
Organism: Streptomyces sp. NPDC056361; assembly: GCF_042262805.1. Taxonomy (NCBI): domain Bacteria; kingdom Bacillati; phylum Actinomycetota; class Actinomycetes; order Kitasatosporales; family Streptomycetaceae; genus Streptomyces; species Streptomyces sp. NPDC056361. The sequence continues at coordinate 3,372 of NZ_JBHJQI010000188.1, read as the reverse complement.
TCGGCCCCGCGGCACCGCCGAGCGCGAGCTCGGCGTCCGCGAGGTGCACGATCACCTCGGAGAGCAGCCACCGCGAGTAGTACCGGGCGTGCGGGTCCGCCCCCGGCGACCAGACCGGAAGGTCCGGGTCCGCGGCGCGCAGCACCGCCAGCGCCTCCTTGGCGCCCGCCATCAGCCAGCCTGCGTACGCGGCCGGATCGCCCGGCAGGTCGAGCGGGAGGTCCCCCGCCCGCACACGGACGGCGGCCCGGGTGCGTATCAGGTGCTCGGTCCAGCGGTGCAGCGCACCGAGGTGCCGGGTCAGATCCGCGAGGGTCCAGCCGGGGCACGTGGGCACCGGAGTGGCGGGGTCCGCGTCCCATACGAGGTCGGCGAAGCGCAGCACGCGCTCGGCGACGGCGTCGCAGGCGGCGGCATGGGCGGCTCCGGACGAGACGGCGAAGCCTGCGAAGTCGGCGGCCGACGGGACGGCGTGGGCGGCGTGGACGGCGGCCGAGGGGACGGCGTGGACGGCGGCAGACGAAGCGGCGGTCGTCGCCGTCGGTCGCGCTGCGGTGGGCGCGGTCCGCGAGGCGGTCACGGGCCGGGAAGCAGTCCCGGAGCGGGAGGCGGCCGCGGCCAGGGAAGCAGTCGCGGCCCGGGAAGCGGTCTCGGGCCGGTGGGGTGCAGTGGCGCCGAGGTGCCGGGGGACGCGGAGCAGGGCGTCGCGCCGGGGGCCCTCGGGACGGCGGAGGGCCGCCTGGCGGACGAGGCCGTCGAGGACGTGCCGGTCGGCCGGCGAAAGGCCGGAGAGGGTGTGAGAGGTGCCTTCCAGCCAAGACACCGCGGTGTCGGGGTCGAGCACCTCGCCGTCCGAGGTGTCGACCGTGGCCACCAGCTCGGCCAGGGCGTCGGCCAGGGCGCTCAGCAGCGCGTCGCTCATCGGGTTTCCCCTCCTGGGTTCTCCACGGCATCCCGCGCATACCGCGCGGTATGATCACTCCGCCATGGAGATCAATGCCACGTACAACAGTCTCGTCGCCATCGGCGACAGCTTCACCGAGGGTATGTCGGACCTGAAGCCCGACGGCTCCTACCGGGGGTGGGCCGACGTCCTCGCGGGCCGGCTCGCGGCCCGGGCGCCCGGCTTCCGCTACGCCAATCTCGCCGTCCGCGGGAAGCTGATCGGACAGATCGTCGAGGAGCAAGTCGGCCTGGCCGCAGCCATGAAGGCCGATGTGGTGACCCTCGTCGGGGGGCTCAACGACACCCTGCGCCCCAAGGTCGACATGGTCCGCGTGAGGGACCTGCTGACCGAGGCAGTGGAACACCTCACACCGTCCTGCGGGCAGTTGGTCCTCATGCGCAGCCCGGGCCGCAACGGGCCGGTCATGGAGCGCTTCCGACCCCGGATGGAGGAGTTGTACGCCCACATCGACGGACTCGCCTCCCGGCACGGCGCGCTGGTCGTCGACCTGTACGGGGCCGAGTCGCTGGCCGACCCCAGGCTGTGGGACGTGGACCGGCTGCACCTGACCGCCGACGGGCACCGGCGGGTGGCCGAGGCCGTGTGGCAGAGCCTCGGCCTGGCGCCCGAGGAGGACTGGCGGACCCCGCTGCCACCGGCCGAGCGGCCCGGCTGGGCGAGCCGCCGGGTCGCGGACGCCCGGTTCGCCAAGGAGCACCTGGGGCCGTGGATCGGACGCCGGCTGACCGGCCGCTCCTCCGGCGACGGTCGCGCGCCCAAGCGCCCCGAGCTGCTGCCGTACGAGGCCCCGGCCGGTCCGTGAGCGGACGGCGGGGTCCGTCCGTGACGTGCGTCTCGTAGCAAGCTCCACATCGGAGGGTGGCGCTGGCCTGCAGAAACCGCCAGTAGAATCTGTCCACGTGACTGCTGTGACTGCGAAGCCCCGCATCCCCAACGTTCTGGCCGGCCGCTACGCCTCCGCGGAGCTCGCCGTCCTCTGGTCCCCCGAGCAGAAGGTGAAGCTGGAGCGTCAGCTGTGGCTCGCCGTGCTCCGTGCGCAGAAGGACCTCGGGATCGAGGTTCCGGACGCCGCCCTCGCCGACTACGAGCGCGTTCTCGACCAGGTCGACCTCGGTTCCATCGCCGAGCGCGAGAAGGTCACCCGGCACGACGTGAAGGCCCGGATCGAGGAGTTCAACGACCTCGCCGGCCACGAGCACGTCCACAAGGGCATGACCTCGCGCGACCTCACCGAGAACGTCGAGCAGCTCCAGATCCGCCTCTCCCTGGAGCTGATGCGGGACCGTACGGTCGCCGTCCTCGCCCGCCTCGGCAAGCTGTCCGCGGAGTACGCGGAGCTGGTCATGGCCGGCCGCTCGCACAACGTCGCCGCGCAGGCGACCACCCTCGGCAAGCGCTTCGCGACCGCGGCGGACGAGCTGCTCGTGGCCTACGGGCGCCTGGAGGAGCTGCTCGGCCGCTACCCGCTCCGCGGCATCAAGGGCCCGGTGGGCACCGCGCAGGACATGCTGGACCTGCTCGGCGGCGACGCCGGCAAGCTGGCCGACCTGGAGCAGCGGATCGCCGGTCACCTCGGTTTCGCGCACGCCTTCACCTCGGTCGGCCAGGTCTACCCGCGCTCGCTCGACTACGACGTGGTGACCTCGCTGGTCCAGCTGGCGGCCGCCCCGTCGTCGATCGCCAAGACGATCCGCCTGATGGCCGGCCACGAGCTGGTCACCGAGGGCTTCAAGCCCGGCCAGGTCGGCTCCTCGGCGATGCCGCACAAGATGAACACCCGCTCGTGCGAGCGCGTGAACGGCCTCATGGTCATCCTGCGCGGCTACGCCTCGATGACCGGCGAGCTGGCCGGCGACCAGTGGAACGAGGGCGACGTGTCCTGCTCCGTGGTCCGCCGGGTCGCGCTGCCCGACGCGTTCTTCGCTCTGGACGGCCTCCTGGAGACCTTCCTGACCGTGCTCGACGAGTTCGGCGCCTTCCCGGCCGTCGTCGCCCGCGAGCTCGACCGCTACCTGCCCTTCCTGGCGACCACCAAGGTCCTCATGGGCGCCGTGCGCGCCGGGGTGGGCCGCGAGGTCGCCCACGAGGCCATCAAGGAGAACGCCGTCGCCTCCGCCCTCGCCATGCGCGAGCAGGGCGCCGAGCGCAACGAGCTCCTCGACAAGCTGGCCGCTGACGACCGCATCCCGCTGGACCGGGCGCAGCTGGACGAGCTGATGGCGGACAAGCTGTCCTTCACGGGCGCCGCCGCCGACCAGGTCGCGGTCGTCGTCGCCCGCGTCGAGGAGATCCTCAAGCAGCACCCGGAGGCCGCCGCCTACACCCCCGGGGCGATCCTCTGACCCGGACTCCCCGGTTCACCCCGCAGGAGCTGGAGGCCGCTCGCCACAACGTCGTTCCCGACG
>NZ_JBHJQI010000187.1:0-13578 GCF_042262805.1 Streptomyces sp. NPDC056361 | reverse complement strand
CCCAGCACCCGGCGACCGGTGCGGGGCGGACGGGCGGCGGGTCGGCCGTCAGGGGGTGGTGCCGGGGATCTGCTGCGCCTTGGTGTTGCGGTCCCATCCGGAGAACAGGGTGCTGTCGGTGCAGTAGGTGCAGCCGGGGCCGAAGAACATTCCGCGGGCGTTCTCGTCGCCCAGGAGCCAGTAGCGCAGCCAGGCGGTGGTCGGGGCGCGGAAGTCGCCGCCGTCACCGATGGAGTCGAGGTGGCCGGCTCCGCGGATCTCGCCGTACACGGAGGGCACGTGGTCGGAGTCCCGGTGGAAGGCCTTGACCAGTGCGGGCCAGACGGTGAGGTCGTGCTGTCCGGCGAGGTAGAAGACGGGTTCGTCCATCAGGTCGGGGTCGGCCAGCGGTCCGGGCTGGATGGGGACGGCGGTGTCGACGCGCGGGTCGATCGCGGCGTTGATCGCCGCCGCGCCGCCCTGCGAGTGGCCGGCGGAGGCGATGTGCTCCAGGTCGACCTTCCGGTAGAACCGGCTGCCGCTGTCCGCGTTCCGGTGTTCGAGGACGTCGATCCCCGCGCGCATGCTGAGGGCGAAGTTGGAGGTGGGGGTGTTCGCGGCGGCGACGATGAAGCCCTGGCTCGCCCAGTGCCTCAGGAGCGAGCTGTAGATGCCGGGGACCGCGCCGGTGCCGTTGCCCCAGATGACGACCGGGTGCAGTTCGCCGCGCTGCCCCATGTTCCGCGGGTAGTAGAAGGTGTGCACCGCCTCGATGTCGACGTCCACCTCGTAGGGGCCGGGTGCGCCCCAGTCGGTGCCGACCGACGGGATCGTGCCGGTCGTCTCCTCCGCCGCGCCGGCGGTGCCCGGCGCCGCGTACACGGCGGTGACGACGGCGAGCAGCAGGCCGCCGAGTGCGCGGCCCCATTTCCCTGACATAGGAACTCCTTTACGGATCAGGCACGTTGCGCGTCCTCGCAAGCGTGACCAGCGCCATGATCGAGCGCTTCGGCGCCCGTGTCTGTCCGCAGGAGCCCAGACCTGCCGGGGCCTGGTTGGGCGTCTGCCCAAGCGGGGTCGCGGGGCCCGGCTTCGGAGCGGCGGGCTCCGGAACTCGTGCGCCCGAGTCAGGAACCGATCCCGCTCGTTGGCACTCATGATCCATGCCGAACGACCGCTCCGAACGAATCCGAGGAATCCCCGTGCCCCTGTCGTCGCACCGACGTCTGGCCGTCAGCACCACCCTGGTCGCCGCCCTCGCCGCAGGCCTCGCCCCGGCCGCCGGCGCTTTCGCCGCCTCCCCCGCGCCCGCCTCCTCCGCCGCGTCCGTCCGCACGGCGGACGCGGCCGTTCCCGCCCCCGACATGGAGGGCGTGCTCGCCGCGCTGAACTCGGCGATGGCCAACGGCGCGCCGGGCGCGATGGCCCGGTACACCGGTCCCGGCGGAGCGCAGAGCCGGACCGCCGGCGTCCAGGACCGCGTCTCGGGCGCTCCCATGGACATCCAGTCGCGCTTCCGGATCGGCAGCGTCAGCAAGACGTTCTCCACCGTCGTCCTGCTCCAGCTGGTCGACGAGGGGAAGCTGGAACTCGACGCGTCCGTGAACGCGTACCTGCCGGGCCTGCTGCCCGACGACCGGATCACGGTCCGCCACCTGCTCACCCACCGCAGCGGCCTCTCGGACTACACCAACGCGATGTTCAACGACACCGTGCCCGGCTTCGAGGCGGTACGGAACCGGGTGTTCAGCTTCCAGGAGCTCGTCGACCTGTCGCTGAGCGAGCCCCGGACGAACGAGCCCGGCGCGTCGTACCGGTACTCGAACGCCAACTTCGTCGTGGTCGGCATGCTCATCGAGAAGTTCACCGGGCGGCCGGTGTCCGACGCGTACGAGCGCCGCATCTTCAAGCCGCTGAAGCTGCGGAAAACCTCGTACGTCCACCCGGACGCCCGCATCAAGGGCCTGCACGTGCGCGGCTACCTGCACCCCGACGCGGCCGGCGACCCGCTGGTGGACTCCACGGAGCAGACCGTGTCCTGGGCGCAGTCCGCCGGGGCCGTCATCTCCAGCCCCGCCGACCTGAACACCTTCACCAGCGCCCTGATGCGCGGCCGGCTGCTCTCCCCGGCCATGATGGAGGCCATGACCACGGTCACCCCGACGGACACCACGAACACCCGGTTCTACGGCCTCGGCCTGCGCCGTTACGACCTGTCGTGCGGCACCCAGGTGTTCGGCCACACCGGCACCGTGCAGGGCTTCTACACGTACACCTTCGCGACCCGGGACGGCCGGCGCGCCCTGTCGGCCATGGCCAACACCTCGAACCACGGGGCCGCCAACACGGCGCTCGGCGGAACGCTGGAGGCCGCGTTCTGCGGCAAGAAGCCCGCCCCCGCCGCGTCCGCGCGCTCCGCCGCCCCCACCAACCCGGACCTCACGTCGCGTCCGGCGGAGCGGGACCTGCCCGAGCGCCACTAGCGTGGCCCGCGGCCTCCCGGGTGCTCAGGCCTGGTACTCGGTGAGGTCGATGGCGTAGACCCGCAGCGGTACGTCGAAGGCCGGGTGGTTCGTCTCGCGCTCCGCAGTCATGCCGAGCTTTCCGATGACGCTCTCGGACGCCTGGTTGCTGATGTGCGTGACGGCGACGACCCGGTCGAGCCCGCGGTCCTGGAGGGCGAACTCCAGGACCGCGTGGGCGGCCTCCGAGGCGTACCCCTGCCCCCAGAACTGGCGGCCGAGCCGCCAGCTGATCTCCACCTCCGCCGCCGGCTCCGGCAGCGCGTCCAGGACGGAGAGTCCCGCGAACCCGATCAGCTCCCCGGATCCGAGGAGCTCGACGGCGAAGATCCCGAACCCTTCGTCGTCCCACTCCTCCTCGTACCGCTCGATGTCCTCGGCGGTCTCGTCCAGGTCCCGCACCGAGCCGTCGCCGATCCACCGCATCACCTCGCGGTCCGCGTTGATCTCGGCCAGGGGGACAAGGTCGTCGTCGCTCCAGCGCCGGAGGAGGAGACGAGGTGTACGAATTTCGGTCATGCACCCATCCTGACGCACACCGAGGCGTGCCCGTGCCACGGGCCCGGTCCCGTGCCGGAGGGGGTGGCGGTCAGCGGTAGTAGCCCTCGACCACGGCGCGGACCTCGTCGAACAGGGCGGGGCCCTCCTGGGGCACGGGAGGCCGTCCGCTGCCCGGCCGGATGGCGAGGAGCTGCTCGTCGGAGAGAGCGAACACGACCCGGCGCAGGCCCGCTCCCCGGATGACCGCGTCGCACATGTCGCACGGCTTGCAGCTGGTGTACATCGTGGTCCGGGCGGCGGTGTCCGCGTCCAGCTCCCTCGCGGCCCACCGCGCCAGCTTGAGTTCCGGGTGGGCGGTGATGTCCCGGTCGGTGAGGGTGGTGTTGTACTCCTCGGCCAGGACCGTCCCGTCCGGGCCGGCGAGGAGCGAACCGTAGGGCGGGTTTCCGCTGTCGACGGCCGTGGCCGCGAGCGCGATGGCCCGCCGGAGGAGGGTGTGGTCGTCGGGCGTGGTCATGACGGCTCCGTGGAGGTGCGGGGGCGGAAGGAGTGGGCGGCGATCGTGGCGAGTGCCTGCCACGCGGTGTGGGGGTGGTTCGTCTCGCCGGGATCGCCGCTGTACGGGTCGAGGACGACTGCTTCGGCGCCGAGCTGCCGCAGCCGGTCGAGGTCGTCCATGATCTGGTCGACGGTGCCCTCCCCCGCGAGGCGCTCCGCCTCGTCGAGGGGCCGAGCGGTGAGCCTGAGGGCGATCCGGGGCGCGAAGGCAGGCGCGGGGAGGTCCAGGGCCGCCGCGGCCGCCTTCAGTCTGGGGGCCGCTTCGCGCAGCCACGGCATGGTGGGGCGCAGCGGGTGCCAGGCGTCGCCGAGCCGCACGGCGCGGCGCAGTCCGGCGTCGGTGTTGCCGCCGACCCACACCGGGATCTTCCGGTCTCCGTGGGCGGCGGTGTCGGCCCAGGCCTCGCGCATGGCGTGCAGGTGGTCGTCGGTGAGGCGGCCGCGGCGTTCGTACGGGATGCCGAGGGCGGCGAACTCCTGCCGCGCCCATCCCACTCCGACGCCGAGCACCAGCCGTCCGCCGCTCAGGTCGTCGAGGTTGGCCGCCATGCGGGCGGCGAGCAGGGGGTGGCGGTAGGGGGCGATGAGGACCGTCGTGCCGAGCCGGATCCGCGTGGTGATGCCGGCCAGCCACGACAGGGTGGTGAACGGTTCGTAGAAGGGGGCCGGATAGCGCTCGGCGACGTCGGGCGTGATGGCGATGTGGTCCGAGACCATCAGCAGGTCGAAGCCGAGGCCCTCCACGGTCTGGGCCCAGCTGCGCAGGGCTCCGGCGTCGGCCCCGGGGCCGAAGTTGAGGATGTTGACTCCGATCTTCACAGGGCAAAGGCTAACCAGGCACTACGGGGCTCCAGAAGGCATTCCCGCCTGTTCCGGCCCTGTTCAACCGTGGATTCGCCGGTAATATCGACGGATGACCGAGAGTCTCGATGCGACGGACTGGGCCATCCTGACGGAGGTTCAGCAGGACGGCCGGATCGCGTACACGGAGTTGGCGCGGCGGGTGAATCTGAGCGCTTCGGCGACGAAGGAGCGGGTGCGGCGCCTTGAGGAGTCCGGGATCATCAGCGGGTACCGGGCGGAGGTGGACCTGGAGGGGATCGGGTACGCGGTCCTCGCGATGGTGCGGCTGAAGTACCCGGGGACCCGGCACGAGCCGCTGCGCCGGCTGCTCGCCGAGCGGCCGGAGTTCCTGGAGTGCCTGCGTACCACCGGGGACGACTGCTACGTCCTGAAGGTGGCGGCCACGTCCATGGGCCATCTGGAGGAACTCGTCGACGAGCTGGCCGGGTTCGGGAGCACGACCACCAACCTCGTGTTCAGCCGTACGCTGCCGTTCCGCGGCCCGCGCGAGCCCGGGACGCGCCTGCCGCCCGCCGGGTGACGGCCGGGCGTCACGCGTGCGCGGGCGCCCCCACGAGATCGGTGGGGTCGGTGTTGGCTCCGCAGAGGACGACACAGACCTTCTCGCCCGGCTCCGGCCGGTAGGCGCCGGCCGCGGGACGGGGCCGGTCCCCGGTGGTGAGCGCGGCCAGGGCGGTGGCGGCGGCGTGTTCGACGGCGAGGCGGCGGTCGTCCCACAGGGCCCGGCGGGTACGGGTGATCTCCGCGTCGGGGACGAGGACGGACCGGACGCCGTCCTGCTGGGCGGCGTGCAGGGCGGTGGCCGAGACCCGCCGTGCGCCGAGGGAGTCGGCGGCCACGGAGTCGACCGCGACGTCGACGGGGTGTCCGGCCCGGAGGGCGGCGTCGAGGGCACGGCAGTTCTCGGGTTCGACGGCGACGGTGCGGATGCCGTGCTGCCGGGCGGCGGTGGCGACGCCGGCGAAGAGGCCGCCTCCGCCGACCGAGACGACGACGGTGTCGAGGTCCGGCACCGCCCGGAGGATCTCGTCGAGCAGGGTGCCGGCCCCGGCGGCGATGAGCGGATGGTCGTAGGCGTGGGAGGCCAGCGCGCCGGTTTCGGCGGCGAACGCCTCGCAGGCGGCGAGCGCTTCGGCGTACTCGGTGCCGACGAGGCGCACGTCGGCACCGTACGAGAGCAGCTTGTCGGCCTTCACCTTCGGGGCGGTGGTCGGCAGGAAGACGGTGGCGGGGACGTCCTGGCGGCGGGCGGCCCAGGCACAGGCGAGGCCGGCGTTGCCGCCGGAGGCGATCGTGACGCCGACGTCGGGGAGGGTGCCCCGCTCGCGGTGGGCGAGGAGGAAGTTCTGCGCGCCACGGGCCTTGAAGGACCCTGTGTGCTGCATGAGCTCCAGTGCGAGGTGGAGCTCGTAGGGCTCGCCGCCCGCGTCCGGGGTGGCGACCGCGACGGGGCGGACGTGGCCGCCGATCCGGTCGGCCGCGGCCTTGATGTCGTCGTACGTGAGGGGGTGCATCCGGGCGCTCCTGGAGGGGTGGGGCGGGACGGTCGTGGGCAGGACGCCGTGAGGGGCGGTCGGGTGCCTCAGAGGAAGTCGGCCAGCGCCGCGACGAACCCGTCGGGGTTGTCGAGCATCAGGTTGTGTCCCGCTCCGGGGATCTCGACGACCGGGACGCCGCGGGCGGCCATGCTCGCCGCGTCGGCGTCCGGCAGGCTCGCCTCACCGACCACGTACAGCCGGGGGACGGCCAGCCCGGGAAGCAGGTCGCCGGGGGCGGGCACGCTTCCCTCGACGAGGGCGACCGCACTGCGGTGGACGGCCAACGGGTCGGCGAGCCGCAGCCGGGCCGCGTAGTCGGCGCGGCCGACCGCGGCGACCATGCGGGCGAACCCCGTCGTCACGAACGCGTCCTCGTCCTGGGCCGCCACCGGCGAACTGAACGCGCCACCGCCCGCGTAGAGGTTCGGCTCCGCCACCACGAGCCGGGCCACCAGGTCCGGGCGGGCCGCCGCGAGCAGGATCGCCACGGCCCCGCCCATCGAGTGCCCGACGAGGTCCACGCCGGTCACCCCCAGATGGTCGAGCACGGCCGCCACCGCCGCCGCCTGCGACTCCATGCGGTAGTCGAAGTCCGCGGGCCGGTCGCTGAGCCCGTGCCCGAGGAGGTCCACGAGCATCGCCCGCCCGCCGCCGAGCGCGGGGTCGGCGGCGATGTGCGCGAAGTCCGACGCCGCCGTGCACCCCAGGCCGTGGACGAACACCCGGAGGGGTCCTTCCCCCGGCAGCGCGATCCACCGGATGTACGCCTTCTCCTTCGCCAGGAACAACTCCCGCATGCCGCCCACTCCCCTGTGCCGCCCCGCGCGCTTGCCTTCTGTCAGGAGCCACCCTACGAGCAGGTGCTGACAAGGGGCCGCCGGCCGCCCCGGGCCGGAAATCCCCGGGAGCCCGTGGAACGTCGGATAGCGTCCGGAGGACGCAGCGCCGGCGCCGCCGCGCGCCCTCCGAAAGGACAGTCATGCCCCTCGAAGGCGAGTACGAGCCCAGCCCGACGACGTGGGTGCGGAACCAGGTCGAGCTGTACGAGTCGTCCGGTGGGACGGAGGGCACGACCATGCGCGGCCTTCCCGTCGTCCTGGTGACGAACCTCGGCGCGAAGAGCGGCAAGCTCCGCAAGACGCCCCTGATGCGCGTGGAGCACGAGGGTTCCTACGCGCTCGTCGCGTCGAACGGCGGGGCGGTGAACCACCCCGTCTGGTTCCACAACCTGGTCGCCTCGCCCGTCGTCGAGCTGCGCGACGGCCCCGACGTCTGGGACATGAAGGCCCGTCTGGTCACCGGGGAGGAGCGCCGGGCGTGGTGGGCGCGGGCCGTCGACGCGTTCCCCGACTACGCGGACTACCAGCGCAGGACCGAGCGTGAGATCCCCCTGTTCGTGGTCGAGCGTGTCGGCCTGGGCTGAGCCGGTCGCCCCGGGCCGAGCCGGGTCAGGCCGACGCCGGCCAGGACGACGGCCATGCCCGTGACCACCCGGGCGGTGAGGGGCTCGTCGAGGACGAGTGCGCCCAGCGCCACGGACACCACGGGGAGCAGGTAGCCGACGGTGGCGGCGCTGGTCGGTCCTTCCTCGGCGATCATGCGGTAGTTGAGGTGGAAGGTGAGGCCGGTCGCGAAGACGCCGAGGACGGCGACGGCGAGGATCCCGGTCCAGGTCGCCGTCGGGGTGCCGCCGGCGGTGAGGGCGGGCGTGCTGAGGGCGGTGGCCGTGAGGAGTTGCGCGGCGGAGAGGGCCAGCGGGGCGGTGCCGCGGCCGGTGAGGTGGCGGGCCATGTAGGCGAAGGCCACCGCGTACGAGGCCGAGGCGCCGAGCAGGGCGAGGGCACCGAGGCTCATCAGGCCCGAGCCCGCGCTCCAGGGCGCGAAGATGAGCAGGACGCCGGCGAAGCCGAGGACGAGGCCGGTCAGGCGGGTGGCGGGCAGCGGGCGTTCCGTCCCGAGGCCGAGGCCGATGAGGAGGGACCAGAGGGGGGTGGTGGCGTTCAGTACGCCCGCCACTCCGCTGTCCACCGTCTGTTCCCCGACCGAGAAGAGCAGGAACGGCAGGGCGTTGCAGAAGAGGGCGGCGACGGCCAGGCGCGCCCAGGTGCCCCGGTCGCGGGGCAGTCGCTGCCCGGCTCCGTACGCGAGCGCGAGGAGCACTCCCGCGCCGAGCAGGCATCGTACGAGGGTGATCCACCCGGGGGTGAGGCCCTCGTTGAGGGAGATCTTGATCCAGAGGAAGCCCGAGCCCCAGAGCAGGGCCAGCACGCCCATGCGCGTCGCGGATGTCATGTCCCCACGGTCCCTGGGGTCATTCGACAGGACAAGCGAAGGATCGTACAGCCGGCGTTAAGCTCTGCTACATGCTGGATGTGAGACGCATGCAGGTGCTCCGGGCCGTCGTCACCAGTGGCTCCGTCACCGCCGCCGCCGCGAACCTCGGTTACACCCCGTCCGCCGTGAGCCAGCAGATCGCCGCCCTGGAGAAGGAGGCGGGCATCGAGCTGCTCGAACGCTTCGGCCGGGGCGTGCGCCCGACCGCGGCCGGGCGGCTGCTCACCGAGCACGCCGCCGTCATCGGCCGCCAGGTCGCGGAGGCCGAGACCGCCCTCGCCGATCTGCGGGCGGGCCGCACCGGCCGGATCGCGGTCCGCTACTTCGCCACCGCGGGCGCCGATCTCGTCGCACCCGCCCTGGCCCGCTTCCGGGCCGAACACCCGGGCGTCCGCGTCGACCTGAGGATCGCCGACGGCACGCCCGACGAGGAGGCGGACGTCACCTTGGTCGTACGGCCCCGGGACGGCGGTGGCGACGCCTCCCGCGCCGGCCTCCGGCTGGTCCACCTGGTCGACGACCCGTACCGCGCCGTCCTGCCCAGGGGGCATCCGCTCGCCGACCGCCGCACCGCATTGGACCTGGGCGCGCTCGCCGGCGAACCGTGGGTGGGCAGCGAACGGCCCGGCCCCTGCCTCGACGCCGTCCTGGAGGCGTGCGCCGCCGCCGGGTTCACCCCCGACGTCGCCGTGGAGTGCGAGGAGTACGCGGCGGCCCAGGGGTTCGTCGCCGCCGGCCTCGGCATCGCCCTGATCCCGCTCCTCGGCCTGGGCGGCCACCACCCGCACGTGGTGGTCCGCAGGCTCCGCGGCCCGGAGCCGGTCCGCTCGATCCACGCCGCCGTACGGGAGTCCTCGCTGGCCCTGCCCGCGGTGCGCGGCCTCCTGACGGCGCTTCGGGAGGAGCGGCCTCCCGGGTCCCGCTCCGTCAGGACGGGGAAAGGACCGTGAGGAGGTGGGCCACCTCGTGCGCCACGGCGGCGCGGGCGGGGGCGAGGTAGTGGCGGGGGTCGACGGCGGTGGGATGGTCGGCGAGATGGGTGCGGACGGCCTGGGTGAAGGCCTTGTTGAGGTGGGTGGAGACGTTCACCTTGGTCATGCCGGCGCCGATCGCGGCGGCCAGGTCCCCGTCCGAGACCCCTGAGGAGCCGTGCAGGACGAGCGGGGTGTCGACGGCGGCCCGCAGGCGGGCGATCAGGTCGAAGTCGAGGACCGCGTCCCTGGTCACCATCTGGTGGGAGCTGCCGACCGCGACGGCGAGGGCGTCGACGCCGGTGGCCGCGACGAAGGCCCGGGCCTCCTCGGGGTCCGTCCGGACGCCCGGGGTGTGGGCGCCGCCCTTCCCGCCGACCTCGCCGAGTTCGGCCTCGACCCACACTCCGTGCCCGTGGCAGTGCTCCACGACCTCGCGGGTCGCCGCGACGTTCTCCGCGTACGGGAGCTTGGAGGCGTCGAACATGACGGAGCCCAGGCCGAGCGCGACGGCCTCGCGGACGAGGTCGGGGTTCTCGGCGTGGTCCAGGTGGACGGCGACCGGGGTCTTGGCGGCGCGGGCGATCGCCAGCGAGGCGACCGCGACCGGCTCCAGGGCGCCGTGGTAGCGCACGGTGTTCTCGCTGATCTGGAGGACCACGGGCCGGTCCGCGGTCGCGGCGCCGGCCACGATGGCCTGGGCGTGTTCGAGCTGGAGGACGTTGAACGCCCCCACGCCCGTGCCCGCGGCGCGGGCACGGCGGACGATCTCGTCGATGGGCGTCAGCGGCATGGTCCTGCTCCCGGGGTGCGAGGGGATACGGGGCGGCGGTCAGGCATGGACGTCGGCGAGGACCACGGAGCGGGTCAGGTTGCGGGGCGTGTCCGGGTTGAGGCCCTGGGCCTCGGCGACGGCCACCGCGAGGCGCTGGGCGCGGATCAGGTCGGCGAGCGGGTCGAGGTCGCTCTCGGCGAGGGTGCCGCCGACCTTGCGCACGTCGTCCGCGAGTCCGGCGGGCAGCTCGCCGAAGCCCCAGGCCACCCGGCCGGGGCCGGTGATGCTGATGGGGCCGTGGCGGTACTCCATGGCCGGGTACGCCTCCGTCCACGCGCCGGCCGCCTCGCGCATCTTCAGCCCGGCCTCCAGGGCGAGTCCGTAGGTCCAGCCGCTGCCGAGGAAGGTGAACTGCTCGGCGGTGAGGACCTCTTCGGCGAGGGGCGCCGCGAGGGCCTGCTCGGCGTCCCGCGCGGCCTCCTCGACGGTGGCGACGCCGTCGGGCAGCGCGTCCTCGGCCTCCAGGTGCGCGCGGAACAGCGCGAGGACGGTGGTCGCGAAGCGGGTCTGGACGACGGACTCCTCGTCGGCGAAGTCGAGGACGGCGACCTCGTCGGCGAGGTCCATCACCGGGGTCGTGGGGTCGGCCGTGACCGCGCCCGTGGGCACGGTGCCGCGGAGGCGGGCGAGGACGGCGAGGACCTCGCTGGTGGTGCCGGAGCGGGTGATCGCCACGACCCGGTCGTAGCGGCGGCCGAAGGGGAACTCCGAGGCCGCGAACGCGTCGGTCTCGCCGTGACCGCCGGACTCGCGCAGCTCCGCGTAGGCCAGGGCCATGAACCAGGAGGTGCCGCAGCCGATCACCGCGACCCGCTCCCCCCGTCGGGGCAGGGCTGCGGAGTGCTGCGGCAGGGTACGGGCAGCCTGGCGCCAGGTCGCCGGCTGGGAGGCGATCTCCACGGCGGTACGGGTGATGGTCATGTGACTCTCCTTGCAAGAAGTCTCATCGATGATGAGTGAAGGTGCTCGAAGTCGAGGGTATTCAAACAGAAAGATGCACCGTCTTTCCAGGTCCCGCGCGCGTCGGCGGGGAGAATCCGGCGCGCGCACGAGCCGGAGGGAAGGACGCACGCCCTTCGCGGAGCGGGCGAGCCGGGCCGTCACGGTGACCGGTTCCTCGAAGACGGGCCGCCGCGCGTTCGCCCGGATCTGCGGTCCCGACCGGATCGACGCCCTCGTGACGGACGCCGACATCGCGCCGACCCCGGTGACCCGACCCACCGGGGCCGGCGTGCAGGCGATCACCGCCTGATGTCATTGGTCCACAAACGGACCAATCACACCCCAGGAATTCCTGGCCCTCGGCTGTTAACCCACTAATTACGGCACAGCCGTATACCTTTAAGCTCGTCTCCCCCATCATGTCTCCGACGTGCCCACCGGGGCACACCGTGACACGAGAGGCGGGGCATGATTCCCATCAGCCGCAGGGGGTTCGTCGGTATCGGCGCGGGGCTCGTGGCGGGTGCGGCGCTGCCGCCGCTGCCGGCGTCCGCCGCCGCGTCGACGGCCACCGGCACCCTCACCGACGTCAAGCACGTGGTGATCCTCATGCAGGAGAACCGCAGCTTCGACCACTACTTCGGCACCCTGCGCGGCGTCCGCGGCTTCGCCGACCGCGCCGCGGGCAACCTGCCCGGCGGCTGGGGCATGTTCAACCAGCCCAACTGGGGCGGCCGCCACTACCCCTGGAAGCTGAGCGACACCCCGCCCGCCGGAGGCGTCGACGGCGAGACCCTCGCGCAGTGCAACGGCGACCTGCCGCACAGCTGGACGTCGCAGCACGCCGCGTGGAACAAGGGCCGGCTCGACAACTGGGTCACGGGCGTGGGCAACACCCGGACCCTCGGCCACCTCGACCGCGGGGACATCCCCTTCCACCACGCGCTCGCCGACCACTACACGATCTGCGACGCGTACTTCTGCTCGGCGCTCAGCGCCACCGGCCCCAACCGCACGTTCCTCTGGAGCGGCAAGATCGACGGTGCCAGCAAGGACGGCGGCGACGAGTCGGGCCTGACCTGGGAGACGTACGCCGAGGCGCTCCAGCGCGCCGGAGTGAGCTGGAAGGTCTACCAGAACGCCCAGGACAACTACGGCGACAACGGCCTCGCGTACTTCAAGAAGTTCACCGACGCGCGGCCCGGGGACCCGCTGTACGACCGGGGCATGGGATCGGTCCCCAGGGTCACCGGCTCGACCCCGGACGACATCGCCGCGGCGATCCGCGCCGACGTCGTCGCGGGCACGCTGCCCCAGGTGTCCTGGGTGGTGGCGAGCGAGGCGTTCTCCGAGCACCCCTACGCGCCGCCCGGTGACGGCGCGCACTTCGTCGACCTGGTCTACCGCGCCCTGGCCGCCGACGCCGAGGTCTTCGACTCGACGGTGCTCTTCCTCAACTACGACGAGAACGACGGCTTCTTCGACCACGTGCCGCCGCCGGTCGCCCCGCCGGGGACGCCGGGCGAGTACCTCGACGGCGCGCCGATCGGCCTGGGCTTCCGCGTCCCGATGATTGTCATGTCCCCGTGGACCCGGGGCGGCTGGGTGAGCTCCGAGGTCTTCGACCACACCTCCGTGCTGCGCTTCATGGAGACCTGGACGGCGGCCCTCGGCACACCGGCCGCCTGCCCCAACATCAGCGACTGGCGCAGGAAGGTGACGGGTGATCTGACCGGGGTCTTCGACTTCGCCCACCCGGCGTACGGCGTGCCGGCGGGCCTTCCCTCCACCGCGAAGGTCATCGGCCAGGCCACCTGCGGCCCGCTGCCGAACCCGGCACCCCAGAACAACGCCCTGCCCGCGCAGGAGTCCGGCACCCGGCCGGCCCGCGCGGTGCCGTACCAGGTGAACGGCAACCTCGACCGGTTCGAGTTCGGGGCGGCCGGCAAGATCCTTGCCTGGTTCTCGATGACGAACCAGGGGACGGAGGCCCGGCGCGCTGCGCACTTCTCGATCCACCCGCACCAGTACCGCGACACCGCCGCCTGGCAGTACACCGTCGACCCGGGCGGTACGGCGTCCGACTACTTCAACATCGGCCTCGGCTCGGGTTCGGGCAAGTACGACATCTCGATGATGGGCCCCAACCGCTTCCTGCGGCGCTTCATCGGCGATGCCTCCAAGGCGGGCAAGGCCGTGGAGGTGGCCGCCAGGTTCGCGACCGAGCCGGGGACGGGCAAGACGGCCCTGTGGTTCAGGATGACCAACGCGTCGGGCGGCCCGGTCACCTTCACGATCCGGTCGAACGCCTACCGCTCGGACGGGCCGTGGACGTACACGGTGCCGGCGAACTCCAGCCGCGAGGACTTCTTCAACGCGGTGGCCTACAACGGCGGCTGGTACGACTTCACGATCGTCGCCGACATCGACGGCACCTGGTCGCGCCGGTACACCGGCCACATCGAGACCGGAGCCCCGAGCATCAGCGGCTGACCGCTCCCGACCGCCGGGCGGCGCCCTCGGCTGCCGCCCGG
>NZ_JBHJQI010000186.1:0-13810 GCF_042262805.1 Streptomyces sp. NPDC056361 | reverse complement strand
CCGCGCTCACGCGGGGCGGCCCTCCTCGCATGTCAGCTTCAGACGGCCGGCTCGGGTTCCTCGGCCGACTCCGGCTCCGGGTCGACCGGGGTCTTCACCGATTCGAGGAGGAGCTGGGCCACGTCCACGACGGTGACGGACTCCTTGGCCTTGCCGTCGTTCTTCTTGCCGTTGACCGAGTCGGTCAGCATGACGAGGCAGAACGGGCAGGCGGTGGAGACGATGTCCGGGTTGAGGGAGAGGGCCTCGTCGACGCGCTCGTTGTTGATGCGCTTGCCGATCCGCTCCTCCATCCACATCCGGGCACCACCGGCGCCGCAGCAGAAGCCGCGCTCCTTGTGGCGGTGCATCTCCTGCTGGCGCAGGCCGGGGACGGCGGACATGATCTCGCGCGGCGGCGTGTAGACCTTGTTGTGCCGGCCCAGGTAGCAGGGGTCGTGGTAGGTGATGAGGCCCTCGACCGGGGTCACCGGGACCAGCTTGCCCTCGTCGATGAGGTGCTGGAGCAGCTGGGTGTGGTGGATGACCTCGTACTCGCCGCCGAGCTGCGGGTACTCGTTGGCGATGGTGTTGAAGCAGTGCGGGCAGGTCGAGACGATCTTCTTGGCCGACTTCGGCTTCTTGGTCGACTCGTCCTCGTCGTCCTCGCCGAACGCCATGTTCAGCATGGCGACGTTCTCCTGGGCGAGCTGCTGGAACAGCGGCTCGTTGCCCAGGCGGCGGGGGGAGTCACCGGTGCACTTCTCGTCGCCGCCCATGATCGCGAACTTGACGCCCGCGATGTTGAGCAGCTCCGCGAAGGCCTTGGTGGTCTTCTTGGCCCGGTCCTCCAGGGCGCCGGCGCAGCCGACCCAGTAGAGGTAGTCGAACTCGGAGAGGTCCTCCGCGTCCTTCCCGATGATCGGGACCTCGAAGTCGACCTCCTTGGTCCACTCGACGCGCTGCTTCTTGGCCAGGCCCCAGGGGTTGCCCTTCTTCTCCAGGTTCTTGAGCATCGTGCCCGCCTCGGACGGGAACGCGGACTCGATCATCACCTGGTAGCGGCGCATGTCGACGATGTGGTCGATGTGCTCGATGTCGACCGGGCACTGCTCGACGCAGGCGCCGCAGGTGGTGCAGGACCACAGGACGTCGGGGTCGATGACGCCGTTCTCCTCGGCGGTGCCGATGAGGGGGCGCTCGGCCTCGGCGATCGCGGAGGCGGGGACGTCCTTCAGCTGCTCCTCGGTCGCCTTCTCGTTGCCCTCCATGTCCTTGCCGCCGCCGGCGAGCAGGTACGGGGCCTTGGCGTGCGCGTGGTCGCGCAGCGACATGATGAGGAGCTTCGGGGAGAGCGGCTTGCCGGTGTTCCAGGCGGGGCACTGCGACTGGCAGCGGCCGCACTCGGTGCAGGTGGAGAAGTCGAGGATGCCCTTCCAGGAGAACTGCTCGACCTGGGAGACGCCGAAGACGGCGTCCTCGGCCGGGTCCTCCCAGTCGATCTCCTTGCCACCGGTGGACATCGGCTGGAGCGCGCCCAGGGCGGTGGAGCCGTCGGCGTTGCGCTTGAACCAGATGTTCGGGAAGCCGAGGAAGCGGTGCCAGGCCACACCCATGTTGGTGTTGAGCGAGACCGTGATCATCCAGGTGAAGGACGTGACGATCTTGAGGCAGGCGAAGAAGTAGGTGAGGTACTGGATCGTGCTCAGGTCCAGGCCGTCGAGCAGCGCGATCAGCGGGTACGAGGCGAAGAAGCCGGGCTCCCAGCTCGTCACGTGGTGCTGGACGCCTTCGAGGGCGCGGAGCGTCATGATGCAGACGCCGACGATCAGGATGACCGCCTCGACGAAGTACGCCTGGCCGGTCTTGGAGCCGGCGAAGCGGGACTTGCGGCCCGCCTTGGTCGGCTTGCTCAGCTGGCGGATGACGATGAGGGTCACGATGCCGAGGACCGTCATGAGGCCGAGGAACTCGGTGAAGACCTCGTACGGCAGCCAGTCGCCGATGATCGGGATCAGCCAGTCGGCCTGGAAGAGCTGGCCGAAGGCGTTCACGATGGTGAGGAGCAGCGAGAAGAAGCCCACCGCGACGAACCAGTGCGCGAAGCCGACGATGCCCCAGCGGTTCATGCGCGTGTGGCCGAGGAATTCCTTGACCAGCGTGATGGTGCGCTGCTTGGGGTCACCGGTGCGTGTACCGGCGGGCACCGGCTGACCGAGCCGCACGAAGCGGTAGATCTGCACGGTGGCGCGGCCGAACAGCGCGACGGCCACCACCGTGATGGCGATCGACACGATGATCGCGGCGAGTTGCATGACGGGCTCCTCGGGCGGGCCTACTAAGCGGTAACTTATTGAGTTCCTGCTGAGATTACCCGGTCACGGCGCCGCGCTGTAGCGGCGCTCGCGGTGATATGTGTCGCTCAGGCAAACCTTGCCGCGCGACGCCTGCGGACTGCTGGAAGCGTACGCGCCAGGATGGTGAGGTCCATCCCCAGCCAATGGTGGTCCACATAGTGGAGGTCGAGCAGCTCCCGCTCCTCCCACGGCAGCTCCGAGCGCCCGCTGATCTGCCACGGGCCGGTGAGTCCGGGG
Organism: Streptomyces sp. NPDC056361; assembly: GCF_042262805.1. NCBI lineage: Bacteria > Bacillati > Actinomycetota > Actinomycetes > Kitasatosporales > Streptomycetaceae > Streptomyces > Streptomyces sp. NPDC056361. Next base: position 11,237 of record NZ_JBHJQI010000186.1, on the reverse strand, counting down.
CGCACGGAGAGCCGCCGGCGTCCGTCGCCCGCGCACTCGCGGTGGGCGGGGGCCAGCGGGCACGGGCCGACGAGCGACATCCGGCCGGTGACCACGTGCAACAGCAGCGGCAGCGCGGCCAGCGGGCTCTTCGTGCGGAAGGTCAGCATCGTGAAGGGCCGGCCGTGCAGACCCGCCACCGTCCGGCGGCGCAGCACCGCGCCGCTGCCGCTGAGGGTGACGGACACGGCGGTGCCGGCGATCAGCGGCGAGAGGGCGAGGAGCAGGAGGATCCCGCCCGCCACGTCGAAGGAGCGCTTCGCCGTCATCGCGCGCGTCGGCGTCATGCGGTCACACCCTCCGGCGGTAATCCTGGGATATGTCCGGACTCTCTCATGTGAACCCGGGCAAACGGGGGAGCGACGCGCCCTTTGAGCGCCCGGGCGGGCGAAGAGTTGAGTCGACACGACTCAGGTCTGTTGACGCGCACGACCTCCTCGTGCATCCTTGAGTCAGTTCCACTCAAGTCAGTCAGCTGGAGGAATCGAAATGGCACGTGCGGTCGGCATCGACCTGGGCACGACTAACTCCGTCGTCAGCGTTCTGGAAGGCGGCGAGCCCACCGTCATCACCAACGCCGAGGGCGCCAGGACCACGCCGTCCGTCGTCGCCTTCGCGAAGAACGGCGAGGTGCTCGTCGGCGAGGTGGCCAAGCGTCAGGCCGTCACCAACGTCGACAGGACCATCCGGTCGGTCAAGCGCCACATGGGCACCGACTGGAAGATCGAGATCGACGGCAAGAACTTCAACCCGCAGCAGATGAGCGCCTTCATCCTGCAGAAGCTGAAGCGCGACGCCGAGGCCTACCTGGGCGAGAAGGTCGTCGACGCGGTCATCACCGTCCCGGCGTACTTCAACGACTCCGAGCGCCAGGCCACCAAGGAGGCCGGTGAGATCGCGGGCCTCAACGTCCTGCGCATCGTCAACGAGCCGACCGCGGCCGCCCTGGCGTACGGCCTGGACAAGGACGACCAGACGATCCTCGTCTTCGACCTCGGTGGCGGCACCTTCGACGTGTCCCTCCTGGAGATCGGCGACGGCGTCGTCGAGGTGAAGGCCACCAACGGTGACAACCACCTCGGTGGTGACGACTGGGACCAGCGCGTCGTCGACTACCTGGTGACGCAGTTCCAGAACGGCCACGGCGTGGACCTGGCCAAGGACAAGATGGCTCTCCAGCGTCTCCGCGAGGCCGCGGAGAAGGCGAAGATCGAGCTCTCGTCCTCGACCGAGACCTCCATCAACCTGCCGTACATCACGGCCTCCGCCGAGGGCCCGCTGCACCTGGACGAGAAGCTCACGCGCGCTCAGTTCCAGCAGCTGACCTCGGACCTGCTCGACCGCTGCAAGGTGCCGTTCCACAACGTCATCAAGGACGCGGGCATCAACCTCTCCGAGATCGACCACGTCGTCCTCGTCGGTGGTTCGACCCGCATGCCGGCCGTCGCCGAGCTCGTCAAGGAGCTGACCGGTGGCCAGGACGCCAACAAGGGCGTCAACCCGGACGAGGTCGTCGCCATCGGCGCCGCCCTCCAGGCCGGTGTCCTCAAGGGTGAGGTCAAGGACGTCCTGCTCCTCGACGTGACCCCGCTGTCCCTCGGCATCGAGACCAAGGGCGGCATCATGACCAAGCTCATCGAGCGCAACACCACGATCCCGACCAAGCGGTCCGAGATCTTCACGACGGCCGAGGACAACCAGCCGTCCGTGCAGATCCAGGTCTACCAGGGCGAGCGCGAGATCGCGGCGTACAACAAGAAGCTGGGCATGTTCGAGCTGACCGGCCTGCCGCCGGCGCCGCGCGGCGTCCCGCAGATCGAGGTCGCCTTCGACATCGACGCCAACGGCATCATGCACGTGACCGCGAAGGACCTGGGCACGGGCAAGGAGCAGAAGATGACCGTCACCGGCGGCTCCTCGCTGCCGAAGGACGAGGTCGACCGGATGCGCCAGGAGGCCGAGCAGTACGCGGACGAGGACCACCGTCGCCGCGAGGCCGCCGAGTCCCGCAACCAGGGCGAGCAGCTCGTCTACCAGACGGAGAAGTTCCTCAAGGACAACGAGGACAAGGTCCCCGGTGACGTCAAGGCCGAGGTCGAGGCCGCGCTCGTCGAGCTGAAGGAGAAGCTCAAGGGCGAGGACACCGCCGAGATCCGCACCGCCACCGAGAAGGTCGCGGCCGTCTCCCAGAAGCTCGGCCAGGCGCTGTACGCCGACGCCCAGGGCGCCCAGGCCGCCGGTGACGCCGGCCAGGCCCAGGCGCAGGACGACGACGTCGTCGACGCCGAGATCATCGACGACGAGCCCAAGAAGGGCGGTCAGGCGTGACCGAGGAGACCCCGGGCTTCGAGGAGAAGTCCGACGTCCCCTCCGGCGCCACCCCTGACGACGCCGCCGAGGCCGTCGAGACCTCCGCCAAGGAGGAGTCGACGGCCCCGGCCGGGGACGCAAGCAACGAGAAGTCGGCCGGTACCGCGGGCCTCACCGCCCAGCTGGACCAGGTCCGTTCCGCGCTCGACGAGCGCACCGCGGACCTCCAGCGGCTCCAGGCCGAGTACCAGAACTACCGTCGCCGCGTCGAGCGGGACCGGGTCACGGTCAAGGAGATCGCCGTCGCGAGCCTCCTGGCCGAGCTCCTTCCCGTGCTCGACGACGTCGGCCGGGCCCGGGACCACGGCGAGCTCGTGGGCGGGTTCAAGTCGGTGGCCGAATCGCTGGAGACCGTCGTCGCCAAGATGGGTCTGCAGCAGTTCGGCAAGGAGGGCGAGCCCTTCGACCCGACGATCCACGAGGCCCTGATGCACTCGTACGCGCCGGACGTCACCGAGACGACGTGCGTGGCGATCCTGCAGCCGGGGTACCGGATCGGCGAGCGGACCATCCGGCCCGCCCGCGTGGCCGTCGCCGAGCCCCAGCCGGGCGCGCAGGCGAAGGCGGAGGAGTCGGAAGACTCCGACAAGTCCGAGAAGGACAGCGAGTAACAGCCGTACCCGGAAGCGGGAGGAGGGACGTCGATGAGCACGAAGGACTTCGTCGAGAAGGACTACTACAAGGTTCTCGGCGTCCCCAAGGACGCCACCGAGGCCGAGATCAAGAAGGCGTACCGGAAGCTCGCCCGCGAGAACCATCCGGACGCCAACAAGGGCGACACCAAGGCCGAGGAGCGCTTCAAGGAGATCTCCGAGGCGAACGACATCCTCGGTGACCCCAAGAAGCGCAAGGAGTACGACGAGGCGCGCGCGCTGTTCGGGAACGGCGGCTTCCGGGCCGGCGGCCCCGGCGGCGGCTCGTTCAACTTCGACCTGGGCGACCTCTTCGGAGGCGCCCAGGGCGGGGCGGGCGGCGGCGGCTTCGGCGGCGGAGGCGGCATCGGGGACGTCTTCGGCGGACTGTTCAACCGCGGGGCGGCCGGGGGCACGCGCACCCAGCCGCGGCGCGGCCAGGACGTCGAGTCCGAGGTGACGCTCAGCTTCACCGAGGCCATCGAGGGCGCGACCGTACCGCTGCGGATGTCCAGCCAGCAGCCGTGCACGGCGTGTTCGGGCACCGGCGACAAGAACGGCACGCCCCGGGTGTGCCCGACCTGCGTCGGCACCGGTCAGGTCTCGCGCGGCAGCGGCGGCGGCTTCTCGCTCACCGACCCCTGCGTCGACTGCAAGGGCCGCGGCCTCATCGCCGAGAACCCCTGCGAGGTCTGCAAGGGCAGCGGGCGCGCCAAGTCGTCCCGCACCATGCAGGTCCGGATCCCGGCGGGCGTCTCCGACGGGCAGAAGATCCGGCTGCGCGGCAAGGGAGCGCCGGGCGAGCGCGGCGGGCAGAACGGCGACCTGTACGTCGTCGTGCACGTCGACGCCCACCCGGTCTTCGGCCGCAAGGACGACAACCTCACCGTCACGGTGCCGGTCTCCTTCTCGGAGGCGGCGCTCGGCGGCGAGATCAAGGTCCCGACCCTCGGCGGCCCCGCGGTCACCCTCAAGCTGCCCGCGGGCTCGGCGAACGGTCTGACGATGCGGGCCCGGGGCAAGGGCGCGGTCCGCAAGGACGGCACCCGCGGGGACCTCCTCGTGACGGTCGAGGTCGCGGTGCCCAAGGAGCTGGACGACAAGGCACGCGAGGCCCTGGAGACCTATCGCGAGGCGACCGCCTCCGAGGACCCCCGGGCGGAGCTGTTCCAGGCCGCGAAGGGAGCGTGACCCGATGGACGGACGCCGACGCAATCCGTACGAACTGACCGACGAGTCGCCGGTGTACGTCATCTCGGTGGCGGCCCAGCTCTCCGGTCTGCACCCGCAGACCCTGCGGCAGTACGACCGGCTCGGCCTGGTCTCCCCGGACCGCACGGCCGGCCGAGGGCGCCGCTACTCGGCCCGTGACATCGAGCTGCTCCGCCAGGTGCAGCAGCTGTCGCAGGACGAGGGCATCAACCTGGCCGGGATCAAGCGCATCATCGAACTGGAGCACCAGGTCGCGGCGCTGCAGAGCCGGATCGCGGAGCTGTCGGCCGCGGTCGACGGCGCGGCGGCGGCGATGCGCCAGCGCGAGGCCCAGGTGCACGCCTCCTACCGGCGCGACCTGGTGCCGTACCAGGACGTGCAGCAGGCGAGCGCCCTGGTGGTGTGGCGCCCCAAGCGCGGCGAGTAGGTCCGCGAGGTACCCGTCGAAGCCCCGTCCACAGCCGTGGACGGGGCTTTCGCGCGTCCCGGGGTCAGGGGATGAGTTCGGAGACGATCTCGCCGACCGTCTCGTACCAGGGGGAGGCGCCGGTCCCGAAGGCGGCGGCCAGGGCGGTGCCCACGGCGATGTCGCGGGGCGTCGCGCCGGGTTCCCAGGTGTCGACGACCCGCCCGTTCCCCGAGCACAGCAGCTTGCCCACGCGCCGGCCGTCCCGGGTGAAGCGGCTGTGGTCGTGCCCGCACGGCACCAGCCGGTAGTGGACGCCGTCGGTGCGGACGTCGACGCGGAACGACCGGCGCAGCAGCCGCCCGCGGGCCGGCCGGAGGGCGGCCGGCTCCCCGTCGACGGTGAGCGCGAGGAGACCGGCCCGGCGGGTCCCTATGGGCGTGTGGGCGTCGGGGCGGCTCCCCGGGGCCCGTACGAGCTCCACGACGGGCAGCCCGTGGCCGGACACGCGGAGCGTCCCCGCGGGCCCGTCCAGGTCGATCTGTACGTACACGGCGGTCAGTTGTCCCGTTCGAGGATGCCGGACTGTGCGATCAGGTACCCGAGCTGTGCCCGGCTCCCGCTGCCGAGCGCGGCGGCGAGCTTCGCGATGTGGGCGCGGCACGTCCGGACGTTCATCCCGAGGCGGCGCGCGATGGCCTCGTCGACATGGCCTTCGACGAGGAGCTTGGCGATGGAGCGCTGGACGCCCCCTATGCCGTCCACGGACGGGCTGTAGGGGATCTCCTCCTCCCAGGGCACGCCGTGCAGCCAGAACTGGTCGAAGACGCCGACGAGGTACTGGACGAGGCCTTCGTGGCGGAGTTCGAGGGCGACCTGGCGGTCGCTGCGCGCGGGTACGAAGGCGACCTTGCGGTCGACGATGATCAGCCGGTCGATGATCTCTTCGAGGGTGCGCAGTTCGAGCCCGTAGGGGGCGACCCGCTCCACGTAGGCGAGGGTGGCGGGGTGGTGCCGGGCGGTGTGCTGGTAGAGGGTGCGCATCCGGACGCCGCGGTTGAGCAGGGGCTCCATGCGCCGCAGGGCCGCTTCGAGGGTCTCGGGGCGCCGTCCGCTGCCGGGCTGGATGGTGAGGAGTTCCTCGGTGCACTCGTTGATGACGCGGTCGAGCGTCGCGTTGATGACGCTGAGGCCTTCGAGGACCGTGATGGCCTGTGCGGCGGAGGGGTCGGGTGTGTGGATGGCCAGGAATGGCTCGAATGCGTCGGCGAGCGCGATGGCGTGCTGCCGACGCGCCTGTATCTCCAGTTCGATGGGGTGGACGAGCTGGTTGAGGGCGATCGAGGGCGACACCGGGTGCAGCCACTGGCTGTCGTCGGGGTCCGGGTGAAGGAGGGAGAGCTCCTTCAGGCAAGGGGCGGCCGCGGCCTCGGAGCGGGCGATTCGACCCGTGCGGAGCGCGTTCGCGTACAGCTCCTTTCCCACGTCGCATAGTTCACCGTGACTGTGGTTATGGCCCGTTCCGTCACATTCCAGACTCATTTGCACCCCCCTCAGGGTCATGAATTACAGGAACATGATGCCCGGGTTGGCTGGTGGACGGGTCATGAGTAGGTCATCGTCTAACTCGCGGGGGGGAGGTAGTGATCAAAAGAGGTGGAGATCGGCCATGACCAGGATGGTTCGTGCACTTAGCGCCATAGCCGTTGCGGCGGCTGTTCTCGGTGTGCTCGCACTCGACGGCGAGCCCTCATGGGAGACCACCCCGGCGCACTCCGTAGTGGCGGAGCCGGGCGAGCCCTCGTGGGAGAGCACTCCGGCGCACGATGTGCTCGCGTCGCCCGGCGAGCCGTCTTGGGAGATCCTTCCCAAGGGTGCGGGCGCGTGAGTGTCCCGCCCGACGACCCCAGGTTCCGGCGCGAGATGGCCTCGGCCTACCGCTCCGGATGGCACTTCGTCGATCTCGCCACGGCCATCCCCCACCGTGGCGACTCGCTGAAGGTCACTCTCTTCGGAGAGCCGATCGTCGTCGCACGCGAGCAGGACGAGGACGTCCGCGCCTACCGGTGTCTCCGGCGCCCCAGGGGCGCACCGCAGCCGATCCGCTGTGCCATCCGGTACGGCATGATCTTCGTCAATCTCGACCAGCGGGACCACCAGCTGATCGAGCCCGAGACCATCACCGCCACCCCCCGCAGTGCCTGAGCGATTCCCCCGTCGTTGTAGATCGCTCCGGCACTTCCCCCACACAGCGGCGCCATCGCGGACCTGAAACGCGATGGCGCCGCTGTGCTGTGCGCGCACGTTCCTCAGGCGCGGCCCATCGCCCGGGTGAGGGCGATCTCGATGACGACCCGGTCCGGGTTCGGGGCCGGCGTGCGGCCGTACCGCTCGGCGTAGCGGGCGACGGCGTCCTCGACGACCTCGGCCTCCGTGCGGATGCGGGCGACGCCCTCCAGGGTGGCCCAGCGCCCCTTGTCGACCTGGCAGACCGCGACCCGCGCGCCGTCCGCGCCCGCCGCCAGGACGTTGGCGACCTTCCGGCTGTTCTTGTTGGTGATCACGCGCGCGTACCCGCCCTCGGGGTCGTACGTGACGCCGACCGCGACGACGTGCGGAGTGCCGTCCGGGCGCGGGGTGGTCAGGGTGCTCATGTGGTACTCGCGCCAGAAGCCGACGTACGAGTCGGAAGGGTTCCTCGGGTCCGTTGCCATGCCCGGAAACTACCCGGGGCGGGACTCCCTTCGACACCTTGAGCGGGATCGACTCAACTTTGTGTACCCTGGAGAAGTCATAAAAGGAGAGGACCCACGAGAACCCAGGAGGAGCACCCCACGTGGACGCCGAACTGACCAACCGGAGCCGGGACGCGATCAACGCGGCGAGCAGCCGCGCCGTGTCCGAGGGGCACGCCGACCTGACCCCCGCGCATCTTCTGCTCGCGCTGCTGACCGGTCAGGACAACGAGAACATCACCGACCTGCTCGCCGCCGTCGAGGCCGACCAGGCCGTCGTCCGCGCGGGCGCGGAGCGGCTGCTCGCCGCCCTGCCGAGCATCACGGGGTCCACGGTCGCGCCCCCGCAGCCCAACCGCGACTTCCTCGCCGTCATCGCCGACGCCGACAAGCGCGCCAAGGAGCTCGGCGACGACTACCTCTCCACCGAGCACCTGCTCATCGGCATCGCCGACAAGGGCGGCCCGGCCGGTGAGATCCTCGACCGGCAGGGCGCGAGCGCTTCGAAGCTGCTCGGCGCGTTCGAGAAGAGCAGGGGGGGACGCCGGGTGACCACACCCGACCCGGAGGGGCAGTACAAGGCGCTGGAGAAGTTCGGCACGGACTTCACGGCCGCCGCGCGCGAGGGCAAGCTCGACCCGGTCATCGGCCGCGACCACGAGATCCGGCGCGTCGTCCAGGTGCTGTCCCGCCGCACCAAGAACAACCCGGTCCTCATCGGTGAGCCCGGCGTCGGCAAGACCGCCGTCGTCGAGGGCCTCGCCCAGCGGATCGTGAAGGGCGACGTGCCCGAGTCGCTGAAGAACAAGCGGCTGGTCTCGCTCGACCTCGGCGCGATGGTCGCGGGCGCCAAGTACCGCGGCGAGTTCGAGGAGCGCCTGAAGACCGTCCTCTCCGAGATCAAGGAGAGCGACGGCCAGATCATCACCTTCATCGACGAGCTGCACACGGTCGTCGGCGCGGGCGCCGGCGGCGACTCCGCCATGGACGCCGGCAACATGCTGAAGCCGATGCTGGCCCGCGGCGAGCTCCGCATGGTCGGCGCGACCACCCTCGACGAGTACCGCGAGCGGATCGAGAAGGACCCCGCCCTGGAGCGCCGCTTCCAGCAGGTCCTGGTCGCCGAGCCGACCGTCGAGGACACCGTCGCGATCCTGCGCGGTCTGAAGGGCCGGTACGAGGCCCACCACAAGGTGCAGATCAACGACTCCGCCCTGGTGGCCGCCGCGACCCTCTCCGACCGGTACATCACCTCCCGCTTCCTCCCCGACAAGGCCATCGACCTCGTCGACGAGGCCGCCTCCCGGCTGCGCATGGAGATCGACTCCTCGCCCGTCGAGATCGACGAGCTCCAGCGCTCCGTGGACCGGCTCCGCATGGAGGAGCTGGCCCTGAAGAACGAGACGGACGCGGCGAGCAAGCAGCGCCTGGAGAAGCTGCGGCGCGACCTCGCCGACCGCGAGGAGGAGCTCCGCGGCCTCACCGCCCGCTGGGAGAAGGAGAAGCAGTCCCTCAACCGGGTCGGCGAGCTCAAGGAGCGCCTCGACGAGGCCCGCGGCCGCGCCGAGCGCGCCCAGCGCGACGGCGACTTCGACACCGCCTCCAAGCTGCTGTACGGCGAGATCCCGGCCCTCGAACGCGAGCTGGAGGCCGCCAGCGAGGCCGAGGCCCAGCAGGAGGCCAGCAAGGACACGATGGTGAAGGAGGAGGTCGGCCCGGACGACATCGCGGACGTCGTCGGCGCCTGGACCGGCATCCCCGCCGGCCGCCTCCTGGAGGGCGAGACGCAGAAGCTGCTGCGCATGGAGGACGAGCTCGGCAAGCGCCTGATCGGCCAGTCCGAGGCCGTCCGGGCCGTCTCCGACGCCGTGCGCCGCACCCGCGCGGGCATCGCCGACCCCGACCGGCCCACCGGCTCCTTCCTCTTCCTCGGCCCGACCGGCGTCGGCAAGACCGAGCTGGCGAAGGCGCTCGCCGACTTCCTCTTCGACGACGAGCGGGCCATGATCCGCATCGACATGTCGGAGTACGGCGAGAAGCACTCCGTCGCCCGGCTCGTCGGAGCGCCCCCCGGCTACGTCGGGTACGAGGAGGGCGGCCAGCTCACGGAGGCGGTCCGCCGCCGCCCGTACAGCGTGGTCCTGCTCGACGAGGTGGAGAAGGCGCACCCGGAGGTCTTCGACGTCCTGCTCCAGGTCCTGGACGACGGACGGCTCACCGACGGCCAGGGCCGGACGGTGGACTTCCGCAACACCATCCTGATCCTGACCTCGAACCTCGGCAGCCAGTACCTGGTCGACCCGCTGACCTCGGAGGACGTCAAGGAGCAGCAGGTCCTGGACGTCGTCAGGGCCAGCTTCAAGCCCGAGTTCCTCAACCGGCTCGACGACCTGGTGGTCTTCTCGGCGCTCGACCGGGCCGAGCTCGGCCGGATCGCGCAGCTCCAGATCGACCGGCTCGGCAAGCGGCTCGCCGAGCGCCGGCTCACCCTGGACGTCACCCCGGCGGCCCTGGAGTGGCTCGCCGAGGAGGGCAACGACCCGGCGTACGGCGCCCGGCCGCTGCGCCGCCTGATCCAGACGGCGATCGGCGACCGGCTCGCCAAGGAGATCCTCTCCGGCGAGGTCGTCGACGGCGACACGGTCCGCGTGGACCGCTTCGAGGACGGCCTGATCGTGGGCGCGGTCCAGTAGCTCAGAGGTCGAAGGCCTCGACGCGTACGAGGGCGGTGGCCCCGTCCTCGTACGTGACCCGGACGCGCACGTACAGCGCGTCGTCGTACGAGACGTCCACGCACCGGCCCTGCTCGCAACCGAGGGCCGGCTCACCTGTCGGGTAGGTCGCTTTCAGCCACGCCCCGACCCCGGCGCGCGGCATCCGGAACTCGGCCTCGACCGTCGTGTCCTGGAAGTGGGCCTCGGTGCACCGGGCGTCTTCGGCGTCCGCCGGGAGACTTCCGTGGGCGAAGGCCATGACCTCCGAGCAGGCGGCCGGCTTCGGCATGCCGACGTCGTCCAAGCCCGTCACGAACCAGGCGAACAGGGCCACCGGCCCGCCGCAGAAGGCCGTCACGAGCACCGTCACCCAGACCCAGGTCCGCGCGCGCGGCCGCACCGGCTCCGCTTTCTTCCCCGTTTTCTCCCCCATGGGCACCAGATCTTGTCAGCCCGCAGCGGATCGCGGGCGGTGGGGCTTGCCACGTACTGCCCGGCATGGGGGAGGATGGCGACATCCGTACGAAGGGAAATACACGGTGAGCATCGACCCGTCCTCGATTCCGAATTTCGGGGGCCAGCCCCAGCCTCAGGCCGCAGGACCGGCGGGCCCCGTCGTCCCCGACCAGGACCTCGTCAAGCAGCTCCTCGAGCAGATGGAGCTGAAGTACGTCGTCGACGACGAGGGTGACCTCGCGGCGCCGTGGGAGGAATTCCGCACGTACTTCATGTTCCGCGGCGAGGACGAGCAGCAGGTCTTCTCGGTCCGGACGTTCTACGACCGTCCGCACTCGGCCGACGACCGCGCGAAGATCCTCGACGCGATCGACGACTGGAACCGCCGCACCCTGTGGCCCAAGGTCTACACCCACCTCCACGAGGAGGAGGACGGCTCGGCCACCCTCCGCCTCATCGGCGAGGCGCAGATGCTGATCGGCACCGGCGTCGCCCTGGAGCACTTCGTGTCCTCCACGGTCAGCTGGGTCCGCGCCTCCATCGAGTTCGACAAGTGGATCGTCGAGCAGTTCGGCCTGGAGTCCCCCGAGGACAAGGCGGCGGGTGACGAGGAGGCCTGATCCTCCCCGCACCGCCACCGCACGGCCGCGAGAGCCCGGCCCCCCTTCCGGGG
>NZ_JBHJQI010000185.1:0-13875 GCF_042262805.1 Streptomyces sp. NPDC056361 | reverse complement strand
CCCCGGGCCCGTGACGGGTTCACGCCGCGGTGGGCGCCGCCTCGGCGACCGGCTGCGAGCGCGCCCAGACCCGCTCGATGAAGGCGCAGACGAAGCCGCCCGCCATCACGACCAGCGCGAGGACGATCCAGCCGGGCTTGCCCCAGTTGATGCACATCGAGATGACCACGATCGGCGCCACGGCCTCGGCCAGGCCGTGGCCGAGGCCCATCACTCCCTGGTACTGGCCCTGGGCCTCGGGCTTGGCCAGGGCGAAGGAGAGCTCGAAGGTCCCCGCCGCCTGCCAGACCTCGGCCAGGGCGTGCAGGACGACGCCGACGATGAGCAGGGTGAGCGCGACCCCGGCGGACGGGCCCGACGCCATGGCGATCAGGACCCAGGAGACCAGGAACACGGGCCCGGACAGCGCGAGCAGCCGGGCCGCTGACCGCGGTCCGGTGATGGAGCGGGTCGCGGGCACCTGGGTGGCGGCGACGAGGATCGACTCGAAGAAGAGGACGACGGCCGCCATCCAGCGCGGCGCCTCGGTGTGCATGACGATCCACACGGGCAGCGCGGGGACGAGCACGAAGTACTGCAGGCTCGTGATCGACGAGGTGGCGGTCAGCGCGAGGTAGGGGAGGTCGCGCAGGGCCACCCAGCGGCGCTCCTTCTCGGCCGGCTCGGCCCCCTCCGCCTCCTCCTTCTTCGCGGCGCGCGTCGGGGGGATGTGCGGGAGGCGCGTGAGGATCGCGGCGGCGAGCAGGAAGGTGACCGTGTCGGTGACGATGACCGACACGTAGGCCGGCCGGGTGTCGAAGGCCAGGACGACCGCCGCCCCGATGGTGCCGATGGCCAGGCCGACGTTGGTCACCGCGCGCAGGTACGTGCGGTACTGCGCGCCCTTGTCCCCGGCCAGCACGCCGATCATCGCGCCGCGCGCGCTGACGGTGCCGGCCCGGCCGACGGCCGCGGCGGCGGCCACGACGATCAGGGACCACAGGCTGTTCACGAACAGGAGGGAGACGCTCGCGGCGGCCTCCAGGAGCATGGAGCCGATGACGACCTCGCGCGAGCCCCGCCGGTCGGCCCAGTCGCCGATGACGACGCCGGCGCCGAAGCCGCACAGCGAACCGACGGTCAGGCCGATGCCCGCCTCGGTGGGGGTGAACCCGGCGGACCGGATGAGGAAGATCGTTCCCGCGGACAGGAAGATGCCCATGCCGATCGTGTTGACGACGGTCGCCAGGGCCAGCAGCCGCTGACGCGGTTCCTCGGGACCGCGCAGCGTGGTGCGGAGCTTGGTCATCCGGCTCATGGCGTGGTGCCCTCGCTGACCTGCCGCAGGGTGTGCGGAGCGTTCACTGTGTCTCTCCTGGCTTCGGAAACGGGGGGGTGCGCAAGGAAGTTCGGGGGTCCGCAAGGAAGTTCGCGGTGGTGCCGGGCCCGTCGCGGGGCCGTGCCGGGCACGGCCGCCTCGACGGGCTCGGCACCGCGGTCGGTTCAGGAGGCCGACAGGAAGGCGTCCTCGAGGCGGACGAGGTGGGCCTGGGTCCACCGGGCCATGCGGCGGGCGGTCGCCGCGTCGGACTCCCCGGGGCGGGCGCCGTCCAGGATCGTCGTGACGTAGTCCTCGACCGTGATCCCGCACTGCGGGGTCTTCTCCAGGCGGCGCACCAGCCACTTCTCGCGCCGGCAGAGCTCGCCGGAGAGCACCAGCGCGGCGTCCGCGATGGTGGCGGCGGCCAGGGCGGCGGAGACGCGGGCCGTCTTGTCGTCGCCGGCGTCGAGCTGGCCGGCGACGTCCGTGAGGCGGTTCTCCACGTCGGCCTTGAGGCGGCGGGCCCGGGCGCGCGGGTAGGAGGAGCCGGCGATGAGCCCCTTCATGCGCCCGAAGAACTCCTCGTTCTTCAGCGGCATGGCGACGTCGAGCCGGTAGACGAAGTCCTGGAGGAAATCGCCCATGCTGCAGAACTCGACCTCGGTGGCGAGGTAGGGCTCCAGGGCGGTGGTGAGGGTGGAGGTCGGCCACACCTTCAGGTCGACGCGCGCGTTGTCGTACACGCCCATCCAGTTGTGCCAGCGCACGCCGCTCGAATCGGCGCCGGGCCAGGTCTCCATGGTCTCGTCGATCGGGAGTTCGAGTTCCTTGTCGGAGAACGCGTAGAGGTCGATGTCGCTGAAGGCATTGCCCCACCCGGCCGCGATGGAGCCCGTCATGCAGACGGCCTCGGCCTCGGCCAGCCCGGGAAAGTGCTTGAGGATGGCCTCGAAGGAAATGTCCGGGGGCGTGAGGACCTTCGGCTGTGCGGCGATGACCTGGACTGTGGGGTTGAACATGAGGATACCTTCCGAATAGCAGAGACTACTGGTGCGTTTCACAGGGACCGACCGGGAAATTCCGCAAAAATCCCCGATTACTTCTCCGCAATACGACTGAATGCTGTACGACTGAATCCGGGCGTGGGCTATGATCCATTTCCATGAATACTTCGCACCATTCTCGGACGCTGGTTCCGTGGAGTTCGGAAATACGGAATGAAACCGCCCTCGTCTGCATTCCGTGGGCCGGCGCCGGGGCGACTCCGTTCCGCGCGTGGGCGCCGGTCGTCGGTGACGCGGCCGACGTGTACGGCGTCCGGCTCGCCGGCCGCGAGAGCCGCCAGACCGAACCGCCGGGCACCGTCCTCGCGGACACCGTCGCCGAGCTCGTCCGCGAGGTGACCGCGCTGGACGTGCCGCGCGTGGCCCTCTTCGGCCACTGCTCGGGAGCCCTGCTCGCCTTCGAGCTCGCCCACGCGCTGGGCCGCGCCGACGGCGCCCCCGAGGTGGAGCACCTGCTCGTCGCCTCGCAGCTGCCGCCGCGCGCCTTCGCGGCGGCGGCCGCCGTCACGTCGGACGACGACCTCGCGCGCTTCGTGCCCGAGGACCTGCGGAGCGAACCCGAACTCCTGGAGCTGCTCCTGCCGATCCTCTCCGCGGACATGCGGCTGGTGTCGGACTACGGCCACGCGGCGACCGCGCCGCTCGGCAGCAGGCTCACCGTCGTGTACGGCGCGGACGACGAGCACCTCGACCGGGCCGCGGTCGACGGCTGGCGTGCCGAGACCACCGGCGCGGCCGAGCTGCGCGAGGTGGCCGGAGCCGACCACCTCTTCAGCGGCGCCGCGTGGCCGGCCCTCGCCGGCTGCGTCCGGGACGCCCTCGGCTGAGGCCCCGGCGGCCCCGGTCCGCTCACGCATCGTCGAGGAGCTCCGTGAGCTGGGCGACGGTCGGGTGGGAGAAGACCTGGACGAGCTTGAGGTCGGGCCAGCGGCCGCGCAGGACGTGGACGACCTGCACCACCGTGCCCGACGAGGCACCCAGATCGAAGAAGCCCGTGTCGGGATCGACCTCGTCCAGGCCGAGGGCCTCGGCCCAGACCGCCGCGATGACCTCGCCCGCGGGGCCGTCCAGATCCAGGACGGCCCCGGCGTCGCCGGAGGGCTCAGGCATCGAGCACCTCGCGCAGCGTCGTGCCGACCCGGTGCAGGTGGTCGAGGTCGCTCGGGTCGAGGACCGTGACGATCATGCCCTCGACACCGGCCGCGCGGTACTCCTCGATCCGCTCCTGCACCTGGGCCCGGGTGCCGCACAGCGCGAGGCCGCGGGCCGCGCTCGGTGCCACGCCCAGGAGCGTGCCCATCCGTTCCAGCGACTCCTGGAGCTCGGACTCGGAGTCGGTGACGATCGCCGTGCCCAGCCACGTCCGGCTGATCTCGGCGCTGTCGCGGCCGACGGCCTCGCAGGCCCGCTCCAGCACCTCGATCTTGTGGCGCACGGTGGCGGGTCCGCCGAAGAAGTTGCAGGCGTCCCCGTGCCGGGCCACCAGCGGGATGAGCACCTTCTCGCCACCGCCGCCGATGAGGATCGGCGGGCCGCCGGGGCTGACCGGCGCCGGCACGTTGAGGGGCTCGTCCACGCTGTGGTGCCGTCCGGAGAACCGCGGCGCGTGCTCGGTGAACATCGCGCGGCAGATCTGCACCGCCTCGTCGAGCGCCGCGAGGCGCTCCCGGGGGGTCCGGAACTCCATGCCGTACGCGTGGGTCTCGTCCTGGTGCCAGCCGGCGCCGATGCCGAGGACCGCGCGCCCCGAGCTGATGATGTCGATGGTGGTGACCATCTTCGCCAGCAGCGCCGGGTTGCGGAAGCTGTTGCACGACACGAGCACGCCGAGGCGGGCGGACGTGGTCACGGCGGCCAGCGCGGCGAGCGTCGTGTACGCCTCCAGGATCGGTTCGTCGGCCTCGCCGACGGAGGCGATCTGGTGGACGTGGTCCATCGTCCAGAGGCTGTCGAACCCGGACGCCTCGGCGGCGTGCGCGATGTCGACGACCTGCTGGAAGAGCTTGTTGTCCATGACTCCCGGGAAGGAGTACCCGGCGTACTGCAGGCCGACCCGGGTGAGGGGGGTGCGGCTCATCCGGAGACCGTCAGCTGGGCGAAGGCCTCGGCGTCGGCGTCGGACACGACCTCGACGAGGCCGAGGTCGAGCAGGCGCTCGCTCACCTCGTGGACGGCCCCGCGGATCTCGCCGACCGGCAGGGAGAGCTGTCCGGCGACGCCGTCGGCGATCTCGGCGAGGGTGCGGCGTCCGTCGACGAGCAGCCAGACCACGCGCGCGTCGCGGTCGAGCACGTAGCGGCCGATGACGGTCTCCAGCAGGACCCCGCCCTCGGCGCGGTCGCTCAGCTCCATGACCTGGTCGGTCCGGCGGGCGGTGACGTCCAGACGGCGGACGAGGACGGTGGTGTCGTTGACAGTGCTCATGCGTTCTTCTCCATGGCCAGGGCCTCCTCGACAGAGGTCGTGGTGGCGGCGATCGTGGGGGCGATGAACGGCAGGTCGACCGGGAGGTCGATGCCGAAGCCGGCGTTCAGGCGAGCGCCGATCTCCACCGCGTACAGCGAGTCGCCCCCGAGGTCGTTCACGAAATGCGCGTCGGGCGCGATGTGCTGGACGCCGAGTACCTCGCGCCAGACCTGCTCGACGAACTCGGCGACGTCGACCGCGGCGGCGTCCGGCGTCTCCGGCCGGACGAGTTCGGGCTCGGGCCGGGGCTCCGGCCGGTCGAGCCAGAACCGGCTGCGGGTGAAGGGGTAGGTCGGCAGCGGGACCCGGCCGCGCGGCTCGTCGCCGTAGTAGGCGGCCCAGTCGACCGCCACTCCGGCCCGCCACGCCGCGGCCACCGCCTCGGCCGGGTCGAACGACGGGCCGACGAGGACCTGGCCCACCCGCTCGCGCACGGACCCGGCGTCGGCGCCGTCGCCGGTGCAGGCGGCGAGGGCCGCCTCCAGCGCGGCGGCGTCGGCGCCGCCGGCGAGCCAGTCGACGGCCGGACGCGCCCAGTCCGGGGCGTCCACGCGCGAGAACGTCAGACCGAGCCGGCGCAGGATCCCGGCGATGCCGAGCGCGGTGAGCGCGCCGGCCCGGTGCGGGGCGAGGCCGGCGAGCCCGGGCCCGCCGGCGAGGCCCTCGGTGAGGGCGCCGACCTCGGTGCCGAACAGCGGCTCGGTGGCGAGCAGTCGCTCGCCGAGCGCGGCCAGTTCGGCGGGGTTCCCGTGGACGGCCAGCGACCATCGGGTGGTGGGCCGGCCGGTCTCGGCGGGTGCCTTCAGCTGCGCGAGGGCCTCGTCCGCGTCGGCGGCGACGGCGGCCCAGCGGCGTGCGAAGCGGGCCCGGCCCACCCCGAGCGTGTAGGCGATGTCGGCCAGTTCGGGCCGCTCGCCGGGGGCGGTCGCCGCGAGCCGCTCGGCGAGCCGCTCCCGCAGGCGCGTCAACTCGTCGTCGGTACGGGCCGACAGGGCGATGACCTGGCGGGGGCGCGCGGCCGGCGCGGCGGGCTCGGTCGTCGCGGCCTCCACGACGACGTGGGCGTTCGATCCGCCGAGGCCGAACGAGCTGACGCCCGCGATGCGCGGTCCTTCGGCGTCCCACGGCCGCGTCTCGGCGGTGATGCGGAACGGCGAGGAGGCCAGCGGGATCTCGGGGTTCGGGCGGCTGAAGTGCAGCGTTCCCGGCACGGTGGCCCGCTCGACGGCGAGGGTCGCCTTGATGAGGCCGGCGATGCCGGCCGCCGCGTCGGTGTGCCCGATGTTGGGCTTGACCGAGCTGAGCGTGAGGCTCTCGGCCGCCCTGTCGGGGGTGGCGAAGACGCGGCGGAGCGCCTCGAACTCGACGGGGTCGCCGATGGCGGTGCCGGTGCCGTGGGCCTCGACGTAGCCGACCTCGTCGGGTGCGACGCCCGCCCGGGCGAGCGCGCCGCGGATGACGGCCTCCTGGCCGGCGATGTTCGGCACGGTGAAGCTGGCGCGCGAGCCGCCGTCGTTGTTGACGGCCCAACCGCGGATCACGGCCCTGCGCCGGTCGTGGGCGTCCTGGGCGTCGGCGTCGCGCCGGAGCACGACGATGCCGGCGCCCGCGCCGGGGACGGTGCCCGAGGCGTCGGCGTCGAAGGCGCGGCAGCGCCCGTCGGCGGACAGGATGCCGCCCTCGGTGTAGTCGTAGCCGTCGACGTCGGGCATGAGCAGGCTGACGCCGCCGGCCAGCGCGATGTCGCAGTCGCCGGCCGCGAGCGCCGAGCAGGCCTGGGCGACGGCGCTGAGCGCCGTGGCGCAGCCGGTCTGCACGGTGATCGCCGGTCCGGTCAGGCCGAGCTTGAAGGCCAGCCGGGGGGCGAGGAAGTCCTTCTCGTTGGCCAGCGTGATGCGCACGTCGCCGCTGCGGCCCGCGCGCTCCTCCGCCGGGGCGACGTACTCGCGGAAGTAGTGGTTCTCGCCCGAGCCGACGAACACGCCGACGACCGCGTCGCGCTGCCCGGCGTAGCCGGCGTCCTCCAGCGCCTCGGCCGCCACTTCGAGGAGCACCCGCTGCTGCGGGTCCATGACGACGGCCTCGGTCGGGGGCGTACGGAAGAAGTCCGCGTCGAACCACTCGACGTCGGCGACCTTCGCCGCCGCGTGCACGCGCCGGGCCCCGCCGTCCCGCTCCGCGCCGTCGGCCGGGCCGGGTGCGTCGACGCGGGCGACCGACTCGACGCCGTCGACGAGGTTGGTCCAGTAGCTCTCGACGTCGTCGGCGCCCGCGAAGCGCGCCGCCATGCCGATGACGGCGATGGGCCGTGCGTGCAGGGGTGTTCGTTCCATGTGAGGACTCCAGGTGGATCGGTGTGGCGTTGCGGCGGCGGCTCTCACGA
Source organism: Streptomyces sp. NPDC056361 (assembly GCF_042262805.1). Classification (NCBI taxonomy): domain Bacteria; kingdom Bacillati; phylum Actinomycetota; class Actinomycetes; order Kitasatosporales; family Streptomycetaceae; genus Streptomyces; species Streptomyces sp. NPDC056361. The sequence continues at coordinate 6,662 of NZ_JBHJQI010000185.1, read as the reverse complement.
CGCGGCGGGCACCGGCGGGGTCGGGCTTCCGGCGCGGACCCGGCCGACGAAGTCGGCCAGCACGGGTGCCTCGAACAGGGCGCGCATGGGGACGTCCGCCCCGAGTTCCCTGCGGGTCCGGTTGACGACCTTGATCACCATCAGGGAGTGCCCGCCGAGGGAGAAGAAGTCGTCCGCGGGGCCCACGTCGGCGATGCCGAGCTCCTCCGCCCAGATGCCGGCCACGGCCTCTTCGAGGGAGTCGCCGCGCGGCTGCCGGTCGGCCGGGTCCGCGCTCGCCGGCGCGGTGCGGGCCCCGGCGAGCAGGGCCCGGCGGTCGACCTTGCCGTTGGCGGTGAGCGGCAGGGAGTCCAGGACGCGGAGTTCGCCGGGGACCATGTGGGCGGGCAGCCGGCCGGCGAGGAAGGTCCGCAGTTCCGCCGCGTCCGGGCCGCCGGGCCTGACGGTCGCCCACGCGAGGAGCGTCGAGCCCACCGATTCGCCGGTGTCGGTCAGGACGCAGGCGTCGACGACGGCCGGGTGCGCCTTGACCGCCGCGCCGATCTCGCCGAGTTCGATGCGGTAGCCGCGTACCTTCACCTGCTCGTCCCGGCGTCCCACGTAACGGAGTTCGCCGTCGGCGTCCCGCCGTGCCAGGTCGCCGCTGAAGTAGGTCGGGCGGTCGTCGCCGGGGCCCCAGGAGACGGTGCGGAAGGCGCGCGCGGTGGTGTCGGCGTCGCGGAAGTAGCCGCGGGCGAGTCCCGGTCCCGAGATCGCGATCTCGCCGACCTCGCCGGCCGGGGTCGGCGCGCCGTCGGCGTCGCGCAGGGAGATCTCCAGGTCGGGCAGCGGTACGCCGATGGGGCTGCCGGCGTCGGCGGCCGCGTCCGCGGCGGTGATCCGGCGGTAGGTGACGTGGACGGTGGTCTCGGTGATCCCGTACATGTTCACCACGAGGGGCTGCTCGTCGCCGCGGCGCGCGAACCAGGCGCCGAGCGAGGCGGGGTCGAGCCGCTCGCCGCCGAGGACGACGAGCCGCAGCCGGTCGAGCCGGGCCTCCCGCTGCTCGTCGGCGCTGATCAGGGCGGCCAGTGCCGAGGGCGTCTGGCTGAGGACCGTGACGCCCTCGTCGTCGATGAGCCGGAGCAGCTCGTCGGGGGCCCGGGCCTTGTCGTCGTCGACGACGACGAGGCGGCCGCCGAACAGGAGCGCGCCCCACATCTCCCACACCGAGAAGTCGAAGGCGAAGGAGTGCAGCATGGTCCACACGTCGTCCGGGCCGAGTTCGTAGAGGCCCGACGTCACGGCCATCAGGCGGGTGACGTTGCGGTGGGTGATCTCGACGCCCTTGGGAGTTCCGGTGGATCCCGACGTGAACATCACGTAGGCGAGGTCGTCCGGGCCGACCGCGACGTTCACCGGGGGGCACGTGGCGTCGGGCGCGGTCTCGGCGAGCACGATCGGTCCGTCGTGCCACTGCCGCGCGCGGTCGGCGAGTTCGCCGGTGGTCAGGAGCACGGGGGCGGCGACGCGTCCGATCAGGCCGGCGACGCGCGTGTCGGGGTGGCGCGGGTCGAGCGGCACGTAGGCCGCGCCCGCCATGAGGACGCCGAGGATCGCCGGCACGATGTGGCGGCGCGGCACGAGCACGGGCACGAGGTCGCCGGGGCGCACGCCGGCGGCGACCAGGCGGGCCGCGATGCCGCCGGCGACCTGGTGGAGTTCCGCGTACGAGAGCGAGGTGCCGCCGGCGGTCAGCGCGATGGCCCGGTCGCTCAGGGCCGCCTGGTGGGCGAACCAGGCGGGCAGCGTGGAGGCGACTTCCGCACGCTCGGTCGGTGTGCCGGCGTCGCTGAGAACTTCGGGCAACTCTTCCCCCAGGGAAACGAACAGGTCTCGGTGTCGGTCGGAGCGCGCGCCGCCGAGGGGCGCGCTCCGGGCGGGTGTCAGGCGTTCTCGGTGAACGCGTCGAGGAGTGGCTCCAGCCGCGCGCAGAGCGCGGCGACCCGGTCCCGGGGCACCCGGGGCGGGTACTCGATACGCCCGGACAGTCCGGATGCGGCGTGGTCGGTGAACAGGACGGTCCAGGGCCAGCGCACGCCCAGCGGGGTCACGGGCAGCGACCGCGCCGTGCATCCGGGGACGGTGAGGCCGGGGGCGGGATCGCGGTCCCAGGCGACGACGAGCGGCGCGAGGGATCCCGCGTCGCGCAGGCCGAGTTCGCCCATGAGCAGCGGGAAGGGCACGCGCGACCACGTGCGGGCCTCGTCGACGGCCTCGCGCGCCCGGCGCAGGGCGTCCGCCGGACCGCGGTCGCCCGGGACGCCGGGGTGCGGGCCGAACGGCACGGTCGTGAGGAAGTACCCGGCGGCGTCGACCGCGTCCACGTCGTCGCGGTCGGCGACGGCGAGCGCGAACCTGCCGTCCGTGCCCGCCAGTTCGCACAGCGGGTCGAGGACGGCGGCCAGCACGACGGCGAACGCCGTCGTACCGTCGCGGCGCGCCCGGTCGCGCACGCGGGACCAGACCCGCGCCCCGACCGTGAAGCCCTCGATCGCGCAGGAGTCCTGCGCGGGGGCCGCCTCCGCGCGGCCGGTCGGCCAGCCGCGTACCCGGTCCGCCGCCGCGCGCACGGCGGCCCTGCCCTCCGGGGAGTCGAGGTGGCGCCGCTGCCGGCGCGCGTGGTCGGCGTGGCCGTGGTCCTCGGGGAGGGCGGGCGCGTCGCCGCTCAGCGCCGCGGCGAGTTCCTCCAGGACGACCCGGGCGCTCCACGCGTCGACGACGAGGTGGTGCCAGACGAGCAGGACGCGGACGGTGTCCGCGGCGGAGAGGACCACGGCCCGGACGAGGGGGCCGCGGCCCAGGTCGAACGCCGGGTGCTGGAACTCCGCGAGCAGCCGCTCCCAGGCGTCGTCCACGCTCTCCCCGGCCTCGACGGTCCGCACCGGGACGGACACCGGCCCGCCGTCGGTCACGAACCGGGCGTCGTCCTCGTCCACCCGGCCCCGGAAGACGGCGTGGCGGTCGAGGACCCCGGCCAGTTCCTTGGCCGTGCGTTCGGGGCAGAGCGCGCCGGTGAACTCCACGGCCACGGACTCGTGGAAGCTCCCGTGGGGCGCGGCGCCGGTGAGCTCCGCCGCCCAGATGCCCGCCTGGCCCGGCGTCAGCGGCGACGGTTCCGCGCCGGCCGTCCCGGTGCCGGGGGCGTCCACGGCCGGCAGGGCGGGGACGCGTGCCGCCAGGGCGGCGAGGGTGGGTGCCGCGAGCACGTCGCCGGCGGTGACGGCCCGACCGGTGGCCGCCCGCAGGACGGCCGAGAGGCGGGTCGCCTGCAGGGAGTCGCCGCCGGACTCGGCGAAGCCGAGGTCGAGCACGGACGCGGGGGCGTGGGTGAGGACGGCGCGGCAGGCGTCCTCGACGGCGCGCTCGTACCCGTTGACGGCCGTCCGCGCCGGCGGCTCGTCCGCCGTGGGGAGGGCCGCGCGGTCGAGCTTGCCGTCGCTGGTCATCGGGATCCGTTCCAGCGCGAAGAAGCGCCGGGGCACGGCCTGCGACGGGAGCTCCTCGGCGAGCCGCGCCTTGAGGCCGGCCCACGGGTCGGCGCCCGCCCCCCGGGCGCCGGTGTCGGCGTCGTTCGCACCGTCGGCGTCGGCGTCGGTCCCGGCGAGCACCACGAAGGCGGTGAGGACGGACGGGCCGCCGGAGCTCGCGGGCCGAGCGAGTACGGCGACGTCCGCGATCCCGGGACATCGCCGGAGCGCGGCCTCGGTCTCGGCCGGTTCGATCCTGACGCCGTCGATCTTGAGCTGGTCGTCGATCCTGCCGAGGAAGGTCAGTTCGCCCGTGGCGTCGGCGACGACGACGTCGCCGGTCCGGTACATGAGGCCGTCGCCGTCGGCGGCGGGCACGAAGCGTTCCGCGGTCCGCTCCGGGTCGTGGAGGTAGCCGAGGGCGACGCCCTGGCCGGCGACGCACAGTTCGCCGGGCCGCCCCGGTTCCACCGGGGCCAGCCGGTCGTCGAGCACGAAGCCGCGGTTGCCCTCGACGAGTTCGCCGATCGGGGTCCGCCGCTGCGGATCGGCGCAGTGGCCGGGCACCGTGTAGAGGGTGGCGCAGACCGTGGTCTCGGTCGGCCCGTAGCCGTTGACGACGACCAGGCCCGGGATGCGTTCCCGCAGGTCGACGAGGAGTCCCAGGGGGATGGGCTCGACGCCGGTCAGCAGCCGCCGGAGCCGCGGGGCGGGCCGGTCGCCGGCCGCCCGGTCGCGGAGTGCCGTGAGGAACTGGGGCGGCAGGTAGGCGGAGTCGACGCGCTGCTCCGCCAGGTGGTCGAGGGTGGCGTCGATGTCGCGGCGGTACGCGTCGGGCACCGGGACCACGGTCCCGCCGCTGGTGAGCGCGCTCCACATCTCGTACACGGACACGTCGAAGCCGGGGGACGTCCACCAGCTGTGCCGTGCGCCGGGTCCGAGCGGCGCCCTGCGCCGGAACGCGGCGAGGAGATTGTGGACGCCGCGGGCGGGGACCACGACGCCCTTGGGCGTGCCGGTCGACCCGGAGGTGTAGATGACGTAGGCGGGGTCGTCCCCGTCCGTGGCGGGGTCGTGCCGCTCCGGGCCGGGCGACCCGGGTGCGGGCCGTGCTCCGAGGAGGGGGGCGACCGCGCGCACGTCGTCGTCGGCGGCGCGGAGGACGACCGAGGGCCGGGCGTCCGCCAGGATCTGTTCGCGCCGCTTCGCGGGGCCGGTCACGTCGAGCGGGACGTACGCGGCGCCCACGGCGGTCGCCGCGAGGACGCCGACGACGAAGAGCGGCCCCACCGGCATCTCGACGGCGACGAGGTCGCCCGTGCCGACGCTCCGGGCGGCCAGCCGGTCCGCCAGCGCGGCGGCCGCGGCGGCCAGTCGGCGGTAGTCGACCGCTCCGTCGGGTCCGGCGAACGCCTCCTGGTCAGGGTGGGTTCCGGCGACCTCGACGAACGTCCGCCACAAGTTCCGGTGCGTCACGAGGAGACCTTCCCGAGTCGTGGTGTGAGCACACTTCCCCCTCGACTCGGCTGTCTGCTCACCGTCCGGCCGCCGTGTGGCCGGGCCGTTCGGTGCCTGGATTGGAGCACGCTGCGTCGGCCCCTGGCCATGGATTCGTATCTCGCCGAACGCGCCCCGAAGTTCTTTGACCGCCTCTTCGGGCCCGTGCTTTGATGCGTGACGCACGGGGCAGCGCGACGACCACGTTCCAGGGGCACTTCACCCGGACGCTGCCCTCTCGACGCGGATGGCGACGTCCTGCGCTGCACCGGAGCGGCCGGCCGCTCGCTGAGCCTCTTCACGTGGAAGTCGCATCACGCCTTTCGGCGTCGCCGCACCACCACTTCACGGAGCGAAGATGCGATACCTCATTCTCAATCGAACCTCCCTCCTCATGCGCCGCTACGACGTATGGCTGGGACCGGAGCATGAAGTCGTCCTCGTCACCGCCGCCGCCGCGGTGCCCAAGGACCCCGAGGAACGAGCCGCCGTGCTGGCCGGATACGCCCACGTCGAGTGCGTCGACAGCTTCCACTTCGACCCGGCCGTCGACCGGCTCGCCCTGGAACTCCACGAGAAGTGGAACTTCGACGACGTGCTGGCCTTCGCGGAGTTCGACCTGATGCGCGCCGCGCGGATCCGCGCCTCCCTGGGCATACCCGGCCACGCGCCGGAGGACGTCATGGCGTTCCGGGACAAGTTCGCCATGAAGGTGAAGCTGCGGGAGGCCGGGGTGCCGCTGCTCCCGTTCGCCGCCGTCACGTACGCGACCGACGTCCTCGACTTCGTCGCGGAACACGGCTACCCGATCGTGGTCAAGCCCCGCCGCGGCGGCGGCTCGATGGACGTGGAGGTGCTGCGCGGCCCCGACGACCTGACCGGGCTGTTCGAGCGCAATCCGGAACTGGGCACCGACGACGGCGCCCACCTGCTCGCCGAGACCTACCTCGACCACGAGCTCTTCCACATCGACGGCGTCCTCGTCGACGGCGAGGTGCGGATGGTCTGGCCGTCCAGCCAGGGTGACACCACCTGCCTGGACATCGTCAACGGCCTCTCGCTGCGCAGCTCCCTCATGGACCCCGACGACCCGCTGACCGAGCAGCTGCGCGCGATGACGCTCGCGTCGCTCGACGCCCTTCCCACGCCGGGGAGCTGCGTCTTCCACGCGGAGATCTTCCGCGACCGCCAGGGCGACGCGGGCCTCGTCTTCAACGAGGTCGCGGTCCGGATGGGCGGCGGCATGATCGAGGACATGCTCGAACTCGGTTTCGGCGTCAAGCCGCACGAGGTGTACTTCCGGTCCCTCGGCGGCAACAACCCGCCCGAGATCCCGGCGCGCCCGCTGCGCATCGCCGGCGTGACGCTCTTCCCTCCGCGCCCCGGCACGCTCGTCGAGATCCCGGAGCACTGCCCGGTCCCCGACGTCGCGGTCTACCAGCGCTACGCCAAGCCCGGAACGGTCATGACGGGCGCGCAGTTCAGCACCGACAAGATCGCCTCGGCCCTGGTGACCGGCGAGTCGCGCAAGGAGGTCGAGGACGTCCTCGCCGAGGTGCACGCCTGGTTCGACCGGACGGCGGTCGTCACCGGCACCGTCTGATCCGGGCCTCCGCCCGCGGTCGGAGGAACGGGGAGGGGCGCCCGGCGGTCGAA